>QNVI01000001.1 GCA_004348015.1 Thermoproteota archaeon
AGAGCAATAGACCTAATCTGGGAGAACATTGAGTGGAGGTATAGGTTCCCGAGAATAAAGAGGAAGAAGCAAGTATTAATTGTCCCCAGTAAGTTCGAAGCCCCAGAGCTACCGAAGAGCAAGTCTTTTAAGAAGAAGCTGCGTGATGAGCTTTTATTAGATTGCCCATATGCTAAGCACTGGGTTGACGCTGTCATTAGAACAGCATACTCTATTATGGAGTCTTGGAGGAAGAGGTACCTTAAGGGAAGAGCTAGGAAGGTTAAGCCGAGAGTTAGGAGGAGGTTCGCTAGGTGTAAGATAACCCTGATGAGAGTGGACTATGGGGAGAAGAGAATTAGGATCACAGTTAAGCCAGGAGAGTACATAGAGGTCTCTTGGAGCAACAGGTGGTTTACTAGAAGGGTTGAGGGTTGGAGAGTGGGAGAGGTCATATTAAAAGATGATAGGATATTAATACCATTCAAGTCCATGAGGATTATAGAAGTGAGGGATACTGTTGCATGGGACTCCAATGAGCTATCGCTCGACGGGTTCTCACCGAGGAAGGGCTTTATCAGGGTTAACTTGAAGCCCTTGCAGAGCATGAAGATCACATATGAGAGAAAGAAGATGGTAGCACAGAGCAAGGGTTTGAAGGGCATCTACGAGAAGTATGTTGCTAGGGAGCGTAATAGGGAGAGGGATTTCGTAAACAAACTAGCAAGCGGATTAACCAGGTTATTCCCAAACACCATCCACGTCTTCGAAGACTTAGAAAAGGAGGACTTGGTGTGTAAAAAGAAGACTTCGAGGAATAGGAGGAAAAGGAATGCTAGAACACCGTGGATAAATATTCAAAAGAAGATCTCTGAGAAGGTTGTTATAGTGAAGGTCTCCCCGAAGAATACTTCTCGCACCTGCCCACGATGTGAGTGTATTGTGAAGACCCAAGTGGGCAGGCCGTTCAAGTGTCCTAGGTGCGGGTTCGAGCTAGACAGACAGAAGCTAGCATCAATAAATATATATCTAAAACACTTCAGGATGCAGGGGTTTCCCCACAGCGATGACCCTGAGAAAACAATGAAGGGGGAGCTGTGGGTCGGGGTCACCCCGAGTGGGTGGAGCCCAGTGATATGGATCCCGATGAAAAGGGATCCTGAGGGCAGTGAAGCCAAGGGTAGAGGGCTTAATATCAAACAATATCAAGCCCAATGAAACCTGAACCCCTAAATCAATAAGATCTTTAAAATTTTTATAAAAAGTAACCTTGCTCATACCTAATGCTTCAATTATTTCTTTCTTTGTAAAATCATTCAATTTATAATCTAGTAAAAAATCTAAAATTCTAAGCTTAGGAGACCTTCCAAAGGCCTTAATTAATATTGAATTATATTCATTAGTCATATTTATTATCAATCTACCTCGATCTCTCTATTTATTTCTCTATTTATCTTTCTACAAAAAATAATAAAATATATCAAAAAGAGTTTTAAAATTTAAGAATTGAATACCTTTAATCAAGGGTAAAATTAACACTTAATAGTATATTAAATAATTAGAAGTTAATGAATATCATAAGAACTATAAGTAATTAAAACAATATTTCTTATAAGATATTAAATCTTTGAAAGAATTTTTGAATATTTCTCTATTCTCATTGCTTTTCCCTCATATTGGATAAACCATGTCATAAAACAAAGCTCAATTGGTCTATAGCCGCATGATAATGCTATTTCTTCAGTTTTTCTAATAAACTCTATATCATTATTTATTGATTTTAATCCTGCTTTAATTAAAATTTCATTTATTACTCTTTTGACAATTTTGTCTGGCATAATAGTATCAATACCACTCATCATTCTCAAGTACTGAAAAGTTACTAATCCAACACCCTTAATTCTTCCAATAGGATCTTCTTCCCAATTTTCAATCTTAGCATTTTTAGCCCATGTTCTCAGTGCTATTTTATCATTTTCATTTATTGATGAGAGATAAGAAGAAATTTCCTTAGCAATAATCCATGATCTTCTATTTTTCCATACTTTTCTTAATTCATCAATATCAGCATTTGCAAGATCCTTTAAATTTCTTATTTTTCCACTTTCAATAAATTTCTTATTAAATTCTTCAACTTTTGGAATAATAACTGTAAAATAATTTAATCCAATTGATGTGAATGCAGCATCAACAATCATTAAGACAACATTTCCTCCATATCTTTCAGTTCTAAGACATTTTTCACAATATTCTTTTAATCCAGGAACTTTTTTCATATAATCATCAATAATTTCTTTTAATGATATCATTTTCATCATTGGTTTTCCTAAGACCCAAAGGTCTTCATCATATATCAGACTAATAATAAGAACTAAGAAAAATCTTAAATTTTTTACTTTCAATATTAAATTAATCTTTTATGATAAAAATATAGCTTCATTTATATGATATGCAAATATTTATATTGAAAATTTTTCTCAATATTTGATCATAAATTCTTAAATATTTCCAATATGAAAATTTTATTAGGTGTTTTTATGTCTGAAATTGAAAAAGTAAAAGAAGTTTTAAAGCAAAATCCTCAAGGACTTTCTTCAACTAAAATAGCAGAATTAGCAGGTATAAGCAGAGGGAAAATAACCAAGGTAATGAAGGAATTAGAAAGTAGCGGAGAAGTTATAATTGAAACAAAAGGATGTAGAAAAATCTATAAGCCAAAAGCTTAACTTTTTATTATTATTTTTTTATTAAAACATAAGCAATTTTATTTTTGATGTTTAAAAACACATACTTTTATTTCATTTTTAATAGAATATTGTAGTAGAATTAATGTAGTAATTAATAATAGTATTGGAGCGATTAAAAATGCAACATGATAACTATTAAATCTTTCAATTATGGCTCCAAATATTATAGGACCACTTAGATTTCCTATATCCATGCCCATTATGTATATACTTGAAAGAAAACCTCTGTTATGAGCTGGTGCTTTAGCTAAAGCAAGAGTTTGAGATGCAGGAATATATATTCCAACACCTATGCCAAATATTAATGATGCTATATAAAGAAGTGGTGGTACTTCAAAAATATATATGGCAAAGAAAGATATTGATATAATAAAGAGACCGATAGTTGTTGTTAAATATGGTCTAATATCTGATAATCTTCCAGCAAATACTCTAATAATTATGCTTACTATAGCTTGAATTGCAATGAACATTCCTATTTCTAAATCTCCATAATTTTCAATTTTTAAATAAGCTGATAAAAATGTTAATAATCCCATCCATGCAGTTGAGTATATTATAAGAGTTATTAAAGCTAAGAGAAAATGTTGTTCTTTTAATCCCATTAAATAATTACTAGACTTAGGAGTTTGTTGATGTGGGCATTCTTTGCATGAGATTATAATTGGTATTATAGAAGGTAATAATAATGATGTGATCATAAATGTATTATTATATCCTAAAACTTCAGCCATAAATCCTCCTAGACTAGGTCCTAATGAAAATCCAACCCCTATTGTTAAGCTTCTCCAACCTAATGCTTCTCCTATTCTTCCTTGAGGTGCATAATCTATTGCACTAGCAATAGAAGATGGAACAAATAATGCAATAGCTACTCCTTCAATAATTCTTGAAATTATTATAGTTTCAACATCTTTTGATAATGAAAGAATAATATAAGCAATAGAAGCTAAGATCACACTAATAATCATAATATTTTTCCTAGACCATTTATCACTTAAAATTCCTCCAACTGGTCTAACTATTATAGCAGTTATTGACATTGTTGAAATTGCCAAACCTATTATGAATGGTGATATATTCATAACTACTACATATCTAGGAATTAGGGGAATGACTATTTGAATAAAAGTAAAGAATAACATTGTTGCAATATTTAAGTGCCTTCCGTAGCTGTTTTAAGTTTCATATAAGTTCATATAACTTGATATTTATTCTTCTTGATAGCAGAAGAATAAATAGTAATGATGAAAATTTTTATAAGAATTTTTATAAGTCTTGCTTACAAGAATGCATACCGTGAGCTACTCTATGAGGGATCAAGAGCCTTTAGTTGAAGCATTGAAAATGAAGGCTCTTCCCAAGGGTAGCTATGACCATCTATTGGAGTTTCTGAGGCTGTATCGCAACGCTGTTCAAATAGTTGTAAATGAAATTTGGAGCATCAATGAGAAGCTTTCTATAAACAAACTGCATAGACTATTCTACAATGGCTTAACATCCATGGGATTTAGAGCACATCATGCCAAAGAAATTTATGTCTATGCCAAAAGCATTGTGAAATCTGCTAGAAGCAATAGTGGTAGAAAACCGCTCCTCAGAAGATTGAGTGCTAGAATAGATAAATATGACTACAGATTAGACTTGGACAATATGTTACTAACATTGAAGTTACATAATAACTATGAGGTTAAATTAAAACTTTTAGTGTCAAGGGAAAGGATCGAGAAGTACAGGGATTGGAGAAACTACGAACTGGTCGTAAAATATGATGGCGAAAG
>QNVI01000010.1 GCA_004348015.1 Thermoproteota archaeon
TGCTTTGATTTTGCCATTTTAGGAATTTCTTCATTTGATACTATCTTACTAATTTCATTCATTATATGTTTTACTTCATTTTTTATATTATCATCTATTGGTATTGTAATGAGCTTCTTTATTCTAGTATAATAAACAATTGCTCTTTTAACAATTTTATTGAAATTCTCCTCAATCATAAGTGAATAAGCAGCTAATTGAAGCTTATGATCTCTTTTTACAGTTCCATGTTCTAATTCAGACCATTTAATTTCTATTGGTATTAATTCATTAAATTTTGTTATTATTAAATAATCAATCTTTCCTTTTAATTTTAGTTTATTACTTATCAGCTCTACATTTCTTAAGACTTTTGAAGCCTTTGTTTTTGCAATTATTGGTGTAATTATAGATTCATCATGAGATTCTCTTCCATAAAGCATAGCTTCTGTAATTCGTTCATTTAAGTGTAATACATGAGTAAAATACACAATTTTTGGACAATATGCGTAGTGCTTAATATCAACTACTGTGAAAAATTCTTCCTCTATGCTAAGTCACCACTATGTCTTCTTCTTCAGCCTCATCATATAATGGACTACCTATTATTGTCCTCATATTATAGCTTGCTTGAGTAAGAGGAAATATCTGTACATTATTCCTACCATCTTTTACAAGTCTTCTTAATCCAGCGATTAAATCTATTCTTTGAGAATCTGTTAAGCAACCAATAAATGCACTATATTGAATTCTTTTTAATCCTTTTGATTTAAGAAAATTTGCTACATCAGATCTAAGCTTATCATTTTCTATATCATATATGACTAATGTCATTAATTGAGTCATTTTTACCACTTTGCCTTAAATGGTTTATATTCATCAGTTCCTCTTAAATGTTTAGCTAAAAGTCTTGCTTGAGCCACTATAGTATTACATAATGGCTTATCACCAGAATATAAAACTGATGAAATTGTAGACCATATTTTTGCTAAATTTTCACTTTTATTTTCTTTTAATTTTAAAATTACATCTTTATCTTTTCTTGCTAAGTTAATAAGAGGTCTATCTACAGCAATAGGTCTAAATTCCTCCATAACATCAAATACTAAAGACATTTTTCCAGCTCTTGATGAGTGCAAAAATCCAAGGTATGGATTTAATCCAGCTAAAAAGATAGCTCTCCATACTTCTTTTTTTAGTATAGAGTATCCTATATTAAGAGCACGATTAAATGGATCAATAGGACCTTCTGTATGAATTATCCTACCTTTAAATTCTAATTCCTTTGGCAATATCCTTGATATACACATCCAATATCTTTTTGCTGCATGTGCCTCTATGCTCATAATTTCTTCTACAGTATTCACATCTTTAAGTTTGCTTTGATATTCATCAAGTCTTATAATTTCATCTTCTAAATTATAATCTGATTTGCCAGAAGCTTTGAGTTTTTTAAACCATTCTCTTAATACTACTCTTTGATTGTGTATTTTTCCTTCAATAAATAACTTAGCTAATTTTACTCTTTTATTTATATCATTAAAGGCATTGAGTTGAAATTCCCAATTCTTCATTGTTGAACCGTAGTTAGAAGGAATAATCCTAGCTAATGGCTTTGTTTTATTTAAAAACACAAGATCTATACCAAATTCTGATGCTAATTTAATTACCTCAGCTGATATTGAAGCTCCTGTAACAATAAATACTATTGTATCAACTTCAACAGGTGCAACTTCCCATTTAATTTTAAATTTTCCATTTTCCTTAATTTTAAGAATAAATCTTCCTTTATTAACAGATAAAAAAGATCCCCATTCATCTATCAATAATATTTTATTCATCACTACATACCTCTAGAAAAGGACAATCTTCAGGACATTTTTCAGGTTTTCCTGGATCTATTTTCTCCTCTATTATTCTCATAATGGCATCTCTTCTTTCTATAAAACGTTCTCTTATTTCATCTGAAATTAGTACATATTTTTCATAGAAGTTAAAATTTTGTAATTTTTCATCAAGTTTAATTTCAAGTAATACAGCATAATTTATGGGAATTTCGTATTGAGATTCAATTGCTAATGCATATGCTGCTAATCCAATTTCATATTCTGGTTTAAAACTCCTAGTTTTTAATTCTACAATTATGTGAGGATATAACATTGCATCAATTCTTATAGCACGATTTAATCCTATAAGTGTTCCATCAATTGGAAATTCAGCAATTATAGGTATAACAAGATTTATAAGACCATCTAAAGATAAATAAGGAGATATTGATTTTAGTCTATCTAATGCTGCAGCATATATATTTGATGATTGATTCCATAAGATTTCAAAAATACTTTTTGCATAATTAACTTTTAAGAATTGAAAATTAGAATACACTTTTGAGAAGATTTCTTCTGAAGATTTATTGAATACTTCTTTAAAATTTGTACCAGAATTTATTCCTTCATATAATATGGACTTGACTTTACAAATTATCATATGATAAACTTTATGAATAAATGATCCCAATTCCAATCTAAAATTAGTTTTTTCTTTATGTCTTAAGACATACTTCATATATACATATCTGTTAGTTGGACAAAAACCGCCAGCAATATCACTTACATTAATTCTTATACTATAGCTAGGAGTCAAGGGATATTCATCCCAATGCCATCCTCTTAATTCTTCACTAATTTCACAAGGTTTTCTTCTGAAAATTCTTGAAATTCTAATAACGTCTTCAAAAGTGAAAAACATCTTTATTCACTATATTTAGATATTTAATACGAAAGGAAAAAGTTTTTCATCACCATTAGGAAAAATTATGTAAATTTTTAATTCCAGTAGAACTTACTAATGTAATTTTTATTCTTTCTTATAAATTTAACAATAAATTTATAAGAAAGCTTATATAACTAATATTTAAGCTTGCAGA
>QNVI01000011.1 GCA_004348015.1 Thermoproteota archaeon
ATATTAAGAGTTGGAGGAACTAATTGTGATCTTGAACTTAAAATAGCATTAGAAGAATTGGGAATAAAAACAGAAATTCTTCATATGAAACAAATTCTTAAAAGAAATTTAGATGATTATCATTTGCTTTTATTTCCTGGAGGTTTTTCTTATGGAGATTATGTGAGAGCAGGAGCAATTTGGGGTAAGGAAATTCTTGTAAGATTGGGAAATGAAATTAAAAAATTCATAGAACAGGAGAAAATCATAATGGGTATAGGTAATGGCTTTCAAGTATTAATAGAAGCAGGAATTCTTCCAGATTTTTCTGATATACCAAAAGCTGTACTTGCTGCTAACATTTCTGCAAAATATGAATGTAGATGGATATATCTAAGAGTTGAAAGAAATGATATACCTTTTACAAAGATTCTAAAATTAGGAGAAATCTTGAGAATACCTATTGGTCATGACGAAGGAAGATTTTTAACTTCAGATGAAAATCTTAAGGAATTAATAAGAAATAATTGCATAGTTTTTAGGTATGCAAAACCATCAGGAGAAATTGCAAATGGAGAATATCCATATAATCCAAATGGCTCGATTTATGATATTGCAGGTATTTGTAATAAAAAAGGAAATGTAATAGGATTAATGCCACATCCAGAAAGAGCTTTTTTTGGATGGCAATTACCAGAAATCAAAGAAGGATATGGAGATGGAAAGAAAATCTTTGATGGAATAATTGATTATTTAAGTTAATTATTGATTTTATAATATTAATTTCTTATATCGATAATAAAAATCGATAACTATTTATATCAGTTATAACTCAGTTATATTCTTACTTATAGGTATTCCATATGACAGAACTTGAAGAAGTGAATAAATCAAATACTAAACGCGATTTCCTAATTTTCTTCATATCAGTTATATCTATTGGTATAATTCTTTGGTTTATTCTTGGTAATTTTGCTCAGGTTATGGCAGGAACAATATTCATAGCAACAGTATTGGGAACTCTTATGTTTTGGAGATTTAGACTTGCTATAGCATTTGCAGGAATTGGTCTTCTTCTTGCTACTCAGACGATAGATATAGAACATACTATTAATTTCATGAGTATTGATGTTATAACATTCCTAGCATCAATGATGATAATTGTTGAAATAGCAAAGAGAGGAGGATTCTTTAAATGGCTTCTATATAGACTTCTTGTTATTGTAAAATATGATCCAATAAAAGTTATGATTGTTTTACTTACAATATCAACTCTTATGGCTGCCATGGTTGATGAGGTTACTTCTATTATATTCATTACTGCTATAGTTTTTGAGTATTGTAGATACTTCAATATTGATCCTGTGCCATTTGTTATATCTACAGTCCTAGCAACAAATATAGGATCTTCAGCAACAATGTTAGGAAATCCTATAGGAATTTTAATAGGACTAAGAGCAAAACTTACATTTGAGGATTTTATTATTTATGCTACACCAGTTGCAATTCTTTCACTTATTGTAATAATATTTTTATGTACATTTTGGTATAGAAAGATGCTCAAAGAAGCAAAAGCAAAAATAATGAAATTAAATAATACTAATTTAATAAAAGAGGAATTTAACATTAGAGAAGTAAAACTTAGTGGAATACTTCTTTTTGTCACCATATTCATGATAGCTATGCATTACAGAATCGAACTTATTTTCAATCTTGAGAAATCTACATTCCTTCTTATTGCTGCTTATATTGGTGCTTCTATTGGACTAATTTGGAAGAGAGAAGAAGCACGCTCTATAGTAGAAAAAGGAGTAGATTGGTGGACATTAATTTTCTTTATGTTTCTCTTTGCTAAAGCAGGAGCACTTAAGTATACTGGACTAACAGATGTGCTTGCTTCTGGAATAGCATCTATTGCTTCATCTCAGCATCAAATTCAGTCTTTTATGCTTTGGTTTAGTGGATTTGCATCTTCAGTTCTTGATAATGTTGTTCTTATTGCAGCTTTAATTCCTGTAGTCCAAAGTATTGGTAACTTAGGATTTTCCATGGCACCTCTTTGGTGGGCGCTTCTCTTTGGAGGGACTTATGGAGGTAACATCACTATGATAGGTAGTACAGCCAATATTGTTGCATTAGGCATGTTAGAAAAAGAATTTAATTATTATATGAAATTCTTTAAGTGGCTTCCTATTGGGTTGCTTGGTGGAGTTTTACCAATGCTTGTAGCACAAATATGGCTAATAATGATATTTCATTAGTTTTTTATTGAATATTATCTATTATGCATCATCAATTTGTTAGCACTTTTTGTATTTCAAAAAATAATTTGAAAAATAAATTCAAGTCTGTATTATTTGTTCTATGCTTAGGTTTAAAACTATCTCAGCTATATCACTTGAATAATCGATAATCCTTCTCAGATTTTCTAAAATAAGTGCTAATTCCACTGATTGTTTTTTATTTATTTTGATTATATCTCTAATTATTTTCATTCCTTTTGTCATTGTTTCTCTAATTTTTTGTATATTTTCTTCTGCTAATTGATAATCTCTCTTAAAGAAAGCTTCTAGTGAAGTTTCAAAAACCGATTTTGAAAAAGAACTTACTTTCATTATTTCATCTAATATTGATTCATCAAGTTTAGGATTTAAAGTAGTTGTAATTTCAGCTATTCTAACAGAATGATCAGCTATTCTTTCTATGAATTTTACCAACACTCTATAAGCTAAACATTCTCTTGGATTAGAAAGTCCAATTTCTTGCATTACCTTACTATTTTGAACAGCAACCTTTAATTGACGAATTATATAAAAGCTTAAACGATCAACTTCATCATCTAATTCTATTACATTATTAGCAAGCTCTTTATCTAAATTTATTAATGCTTTTATAGCATTTTCATGAAGTGAAGAAGTTATTAAACACATACGCCTTAAAGTGCTACTAATTGAAAGTTCAGTAGAGTCTACTAAGACCTTTAAAATCATTTCATTGGGCATATCAGATATTATTTCCACTCCTATAAGCTTTCTTTTAGTTAATTCCCTTATGGTATTTTTATATGAGGGAGTAATTTGTCCATCAATAGCCATAATCCTAATAGTGTCATAACCATTAAGGTATACTGAAATTATTGCTCTTATTATCTTTTCTAGAGGATAGTCCTTTGATATTTTAATAATTGCCTCACTAAGATTTACCTTTGGCTTAATTAAATCCTTAGGAGTTATAATAAGTGATGAGCCTTCTTGTGTTATTACAAGCTGATCACCAACTTTAAGGCCCATATCTTTAATCCATTTTTTTGGTAAAGAAATTATAAATGATGATCTACCAGTAAGTTGGATTTTTCTAATTTCTTCCATTATTTTTTCACAAATCTATATATCTATATATATAGAGCTATATATTTTATTTCGACAAACTATATAGATAATCATTTCTCAAAAGAATCTTGGGGATTTAATTGAAGGGAAGAAGTATTGCCATTATTGCCATAATTATAATAGCAGTAATAAGCATAGCAACTTGGTATTCTCTTAATCCAGCAGGAACACCTCAAAAAGAGATATCTTTGAATGGTGCTGGTGCAACTTTTCCCTTTCCTTTAATTGATAAGTGGATATCAGAATACAATAAAATTTATCCTAATATTAAAATAAACTATCAACCTATTGGTAGTGGGGGCGGTCAGAGAGCACATATTGAAAAAACTGTTCATTTTGCAGCAAGTGATGCTCCATTAAGTGATGAGCAATTTAAGAATGCTACTAATACTCTTCATATACCAATAACTATAGGTGCTGTGGTTCCAATATATAATATTCCTAATGTACCAAAAGGACTTAATTTTACTGGGGAGGTCTTAGCAAAAATATTTCTTGGAGAAATTAAGAAATGGAATGATCCAGCTATATTAGCATTAAATCCTGGCATTTCATTACCAGATGCTGATATAACAGTAGTTCATAGAGCTGATAGTAGTGGAACTACGTATGTATGGACTAACTATTTATCAGCTATTAGTAGAGAATGGAAAGAAAGAGTAGGAATGAGTACTGCAGTTAATTGGCCTGTTGGTCTTGGAGCTAAAGGTAATGATGGCGTAGCTGCTTTAGTTCAACAGACACCATACTCTATAGGTTATGTAGAATTCACATATGCTATGACAACAGGATTATGTTATGGAAAAGTAAAAAATGCTGCAGGAGAATTCATAGAACCAAGTATTGATTCTATTATGAAAGCAGTTGAATATGCTGCCATTACTTTACCTAAGGGTTATGAGAGTTGGTCTAAAGTTTCAATAGTTAATAGCATTGTAAATAATACACAAGCTAAAGGAGCTTATCCAATAGTTAGCTTTTCCTATATAATAGTCTATAGAGAACTAAATGTCCTGCCTGGCATGGATAGAGCAACTGCTAAGGCTTTAGTAGATTTCTTATGGTGGTGCATACATGAAGGACAAAATTATGCAGCTGGACTTTATTATGTTCCTTTACCTTCTAATGTAGTTAAACTAAATGAAGAGACACTTAAAATGATTACATTCAATGGACAAATAATTAAAACCTAAAACTAAGGGCGAGTGTCATGAATACTCATAAAAAATCTATTTTTTTTACTAAGTTTGAAAATAAAAGAAAAATTAAAACTATCTTAATAGGTGATAATATATTTAAGATAATAACAGCTACTATAGCATCAAGTATAATTTTAATAATTGGTTTAATGTTTTATGAGCTTTATCTTGGTTCATGGCTTTCTATCAATAAATTTGGCCTAGGGTTTATAATTGGAACAATATGGGATCCAGTTAAAGGAATTTTTGGAGCTCTTCCATTGATTTTAGGTACTTTATTTACATCAGCTATTGCTATTTTAATATCCTTTCCTATAAGTCTTGGTATAGCACTAGCACTTTCAGAATATATGCCTAAACAACTTAGTAATTTCTTCTTTTTCTTTGTTGAATTATTAGCAGCAATTCCTAGTGTTATCTATGGACTTTGGGGAATTTATGTTTTAATACCTTTTTTACGTGAGGTAATATATCCATTCATTCAATCAAATTTTGGTTTTATTCCATTATTTTCTGGTCNAATATATGGAGGNGGTTTTCTAACTGCTAGTATATTACTTGCTATAATNCTTATTCCAATCATGTCTACGATCATGAGAGAAATTTTTATTTTAGTACCTTCATCATTAAAGGAAGCAGCAATATCATTAGGAGCTACAAAATGGGAGGTTATTAGTGTTATGATAAGTTATGCTCGTATTGGTATTATAGGTGCTATTATGTTGGGTTTGGGAAGAGCTATTGGTGAAGCCATGGCTATAAGTATGGTTATAGGAAATAAGTTTCAACTTTTTCCTTCTTCATTATTTGATGCATGGTATACTATGGCAGCCATATTAGCTAATGAATTTATAGAAGCAATTAATCCTCTTCATATAAGTGCTCTTATAAATGTTGGTTTATTACTTTTGGTAATCAATTTAATTGTAGCAATAATTGCTAAAATTATTGTTCGATATCACTTAAGAATAATTGGAGGGATAATGAGAGAATGAATGAACTATATAATAAATTCAGATCACTTAAGGATAAGATAATGCATATTCTTGTATATTTAGCTCTCATAATTGCATTAATTCCTTTATTTAGTATTCTCTTCGAAGTATTCATAAGAGGTATAAGTGCTATAAATCTTGACTTTTTTATTAAGCCAACACCAGCTGTTGGAGAAATTGGTGGTATTGCAAATGCTATACAAGGAACTCTTATAACCATTGGATTGGCTTCTGTTATAGGAGTACCAATAGGTATTATTACAGGAATTTTTTTAAGTGAATATAGTGAAAATAAACTATCTACAATTATAAGATTATTTAATGAGTTATTAAATGGAATGCCCTCAATAGTGATAGGACTTTTTGCATATGTTTTAATAGCTACTGTGGTAGGCTTTTCTGTAATAGCAGCATCTTTTGCTTTAGCTTTAATAATGATACCAATAGTGAGTATAACAACTGAAGAAGCTCTTAAACTTGTACCAGCAAGTATAAGAGAAGCAGCAATTGCTTTGGGGATGTCAAGATGGAAGACTGTAATATTTGTTGCTTTGAGAACTACAAAAAAGACAATTATAACTGGTATTCTTCAAGCAATAGCTAGAATAGCTGGAGAGTCAGCTCCTATTCTTGTAACTATGGGATATTGGAAGTGGTGGTTTGCTGGACTTGATCGACCAGTAGCTAATTTAGCTCTGGATATATTTTTATTTGCAAAATCACCATTTGAGAATTGGATAGTATTAGCTTGGGGTTCTGCATTAATTCTTATTATTATTATATTAAGTATAAATATAGTTGCTAGAATAATTATGAAGGAGAGATATTGATTATGTCTGCCTACAAAATCGAAGTTGAAAATTTAAATGCATGGTATGACTATAAACATATCTTAATAGATATAAATATGAAGATTAAAGAAAGAACAGTAACAGCTATAATGGGCCCATCTGGTTGTGGTAAAACTACTTTTATTCGTTGTTTAAATAGAATGCATGAGCTAGTACCAAAGGCTAAAGTTTCTGGAAAAGTTATCTTCAATAATTTAAATATATATGATAATAATGTAGATCCAACATGGATTAGAAGAAAAATAGGTATGGTATTTCAGAAACCAAACCCATTTCCTATGATGTCAATTTATGATAATGTTGCTTTTGGTCCAAAAATACATGGTATTAAAAAGAGAAGTATTCTTGATAAAATTGTCAAACAAAGTCTTGAAATGGCTGGACTTTGGGAGGAAGTAAAAGATGATCTTCAAAAGCCTGCATCGGCTCTTTCAGGAGGACAACAACAAAGACTTTGTATTGCTCGTGCACTAGCTCTTGAACCTGAAGTAATATTAATGGATGAACCAACATCTCACTTAGATCCTATATCTGCAACTAAAATAGAGATGTTAATTAGAAAACTTGCTGAAAATTATACAGTGGTTATTGTAACCCATAATATGCAACAAGCAGCTAGAATATCAGATTATGTTGCTTTTCTTTATATGGGTAGATTAGTAGAGTATGGTCCTACTAAGGAAGTTTTTGAAAGACCAAAGAATGAACTAACTGAAAGATATATAACTGGAAAAATTAGTTGAGGTGATAAATTATGGAGAGAATTATTGATTCAAAATTGAAAGATTTAGAAACTACTATTAACAAAATGTGCATATTAGCAAATAGAGTTATCTCAATAGCTATTTATGAATCATTAAATTATGGAGATTCATATAATGAAATAAAGGAAACTTCTGATTTATTAATGATGTTAGCTGATCAAGTAGAAGATAATGCAGTTGAAATAATATTAAAATTTCAACCTGTAGCCTCAGACTTACGTACAGTAAAGACATTCATGAGAATTTCATACGATCTAGCACGATTAGGTAGGTATGCTTTAGATATAGCTTATGTTAATAAGCACTTTGATGGAATTAAAAATTGTAAAGAATGGATTCGTAATTATATTGAAAATATGAGCACAAAAGTTCTAAAAATGATAGAATTGACTATAAACTCTATAAAAAATAAAACTTTAAAGGATATTAAAGAAATTTCAGAATTAGAGAAAAATATAGATAAACTTTATTTAGAATTCTTAGAAAAAATTACTGAGAATAATGATAATAAAACTATTGTCTCAAGTGTATTAATTGTAAGATATTTAGAAAGAATAGCAGATCATATGGTATATGCTTTTGAGGCTCTAATATACATGATTACAGGAAGAAGAGAGCTTATAGAATAATTACTAAAAATAAATACTATAAAATTCAACACAATTTCAATATTTTTTCATACTCAGAGATAAAATAAGTCTTTTCTTTCATTTGATCTTAAAAACAATACCTTCAGATGTTTATTTTGTAGATTTTTGCTGGTAAATCTCCATGCTTTACATCTCTTACTTCAATATAATTAATATCTAGATTTTCAAGGACTTTATATGCAGCTGTTATTAATACAATAGTAGCACCACATAGAGAATTTTTTAATGCATTAAAAAACTCTCTATAGAGCTTTTCAATTATTTTAATTCTACTTTGTCTAATTCCATATGGTGGATTTAATACAATATACTTTGCATCAATTCCTTTATAGCTTTCTTTTCTTGTAGCATCTCTTAATGAGAAATTAATAGTATCATACACATTAGCTGATTTTGAATTTAATATTGCTCCTTCTATATGCTTTTTTGAGATATCAAAAGCATAGATATTAAAAAGATTATTATTTGATTCTTTTAATGCTTTTTCTAATTCATTTTTATACGAATTTTCATCAAAAAATGATAATTTCTTAAATGCAAAATCTTTTCTAAATATGCCAGGAGGAATATTTCTTGCCATAAGTGCAGCTTCAATAGGTATTGTTCCACCACCACACATTGGATCTAAAAATACTTCTTTAAAATTCCAATTAGAAATTTTTATCATACCACATGCAATTGTTGTTCTTAAAGCAGCTGGATGATCATATACTCTATAATTCCTTTTATGCATTGATTCTCCTGTAGTATTGATACCAATATTTACTTCATCATCTTTTACATATGAAAATATTTCAATATCTGGATTTTCCAAATCAACTTTTGGTTTTTCTAAGCTAAAGCTATCTAGTATTGCTTGACCTATAGTAGCAGAAATTTGACAGCTATTATAATTATGTGAACCTACTCTTGTTGTTCTTACTGCAAATTTCTTGTTTTTTAAAAAGTTATAATCAACTGATTTTGCAATTTCATAAATTTCCTTTAAACTTGTTGCTTTTCCTTCTATTAATAATAAAATTAATTTATGTAGACATCTACATCTTAAATTTAATTTATAAATCAATTCAATATTTCCTTCAAAAAATACTCTTTCACTTCCTAATCTTAAAAAACATCCTCCTAATTCTTCAATTTCCTTTCCAGCAATATCCTCTAAGCCTTTAACAGTAGTTGCCATGAACTTCATTTTTACTTCCTAATTTTAAATATTTGTAATTCAATATAAAGATAATAAATAAAATGTCTTATTTTTCTGTTATGCGATAAGAAAGATATCTTAAAATACCTTCAATTAAACTATTACGATCTCTATAACTACGTATATTTACTTTATACATATCTAAAAATTCCATAAGCATACTTGAAAGTTCAAAACCCTCTCTTTTGAATAAACAAATCTTATTTGAATGTCTATTCATAATACAATAGATAAGTTCTGCTATTTCTCCTCCTCTAGTTTCTTCTTTATCTCTTATCACTAATATAGACTTTGAAATATAAGTAAGCCATTTTAACTTATCTAAGATTGTAGCTTTATTAACATTGACTATCCCATATTTTTCTCTAAGTAAATTCTCAATTTCTTTATCAATTATAGTTTTTTCAGATATGCTTAACTCATAACTTTCTTTATGCTCACCACTATGATAAAATATATAAATACTAATACTTTCTCTAGACCATTTTTCAACTAAAATAAAATAATCTTCTGTTAAGTAAAGTTCCACTTCGTCTAAAACAATTCCATATACTTTTCCTCCACACCATTTTTCTGCTATTTTTTGCTTAATGATATCTAGTAAATTTTTTGTCTCTGGATCATAGCTACTAATTTTACTCACTAAGTATTTCACAGCTTATTAAACTTAAGTCCTCATTCTTTAAAACAATCTTGTATTTTCCTTCATCAATAATTGATGAGTATTCTCCCTCAATTACAATTTCATTATTTCTCAGGTATACTTTTTTCATCCCTATATCTAAATATGTACGGTTTAGAGCTTCTTGAAGTATGTATACCACACGACTACGTAATTGCGATAGACTCCATGATATACTCTTAGTAGACATAACATTCACCTTATTTCTTTTAATATTGCTTTAAGAATTTCATTATTTTTCATATTTTCTTTTACGAAAAATCTTCCTTCTTTTTTCTCAATAATTCCTCCTTCAACTAATTTTGAGAGATGAAAGTTAATTGTATTAGGATTAAGTCTTTTTCCAATAATTTCTTCAAGATTATTTAATATCTCAGTCCAGTTTGCTCCTTCTTTTTTCTCAATAATATCAACAATGATAAGTCTAATGGGATGTCCAAGTAGATTACTTATCTCAGCTACCAATTCTACATTTTTCAATTCTACTTTCTTCACTTCTTCCATTTTTCTTCAACTTAATATTTGTTAAGTTAAATTATATAAACTTAACTATTATTAAGTTGAAAAACATCACAAAAGTAATAAGTTTTTTACCTCAGCTACCCCAGAGGGCATCATCAATCTGCATGCACGACTCTCTTCATTGGCAATAAAAATTTATGAATTTTTTATTTATAAAATTTTTTAAAATATTTTGAAGCATTCATTAAAATAGCTGATGTCTTAATTTTTTCATTAAATTCTTTTCTAGTCAAAGGAATAACTTCAATATGTGGTCTAATTTTCATTTCCCATTGAATTTTCTCCATTATATCTAATCTTTTTATATATGGAATTTCATTAAAATCCTCAGAAATAATTATTAAATCAATATCACTATTTTTTAACCAATCTCCTCTTACTCTACTTCCAAAAATATAAACTTCATCAATTTTTATTTTCTTAGATAATTCATTTAAAAATAATTTTATTTTTTCTCCAATATCTTCCTGCACTCTTCTATCACCATTTCTGCGATTTTAATAGCTCTTTGAGCTTCTTCCATATCTACTGATTGACTTGGTAGTCCATTTGCAGCATCTGGATATCTTGTTACTGTATAATATTTATTTAAAATATACAAGCTTTCTTCATTTTCAATTTTAAAACCACTTTCCTTTAGTAATAAATATAATTCAGTAACTGAATGAATTTTTGGAGGTTCTTCTCTTCTTAAAATGAAAAATAATGATTTTAATGCTTTTCCAACACATTGTTGTGAGAAAAAAGCAGCTCTAAACCATCTTCTTCTATTAAAAGCATCTTTTGCATCTTCTAAATCTTCATATGCTGCTTGAAACCATAATAATATTTCTCTCCTCATTTATTATCAATTATGAAAATACTAATATTATAGGAATTCTGTTTAAACTATATGGAAGATGAACATATAGTAGAAGCTTTAGGAAAAACAAGAATTATCATAAGGAATGGAAAAATAGTAGAAATTGGAGAACCAATGATAAGATCATGTCCATTAGCAAAAAGATTTTTAAAACCAGTAATAAACTTTACAAAAGATGAAATTAGAGATAATATAGAATTTCGTATTAAAGAATTTGGAATGTTTACTAAGGATAGAAAAGTAATTCTTAAGGAAGATTTTGTTCCATTTGGTTCTTCTGAATTAATAAGCTTTGGAATTAGAAATTCATTAATTGATAGTGCTGTAATAGTATGTGATGGAGCTGGTACAGTTATTACAAATAATCCATGGCTTGTACAGGGAATTGGTGGAAGAATGTCAGGATTAATAAAAACAAGTCCAATAAAAGAAGTTATTGAAAGAATAGAAAGAGAAGNTGGTATTGTANTAGATAAGGAAAAAGCAATAATTAATCAAATTGCTGGTGTAGAGCTAGCATATAAAATGGGATTTAAAAATGTAGCAGTTACTGTTATAAATGTAGATGATGCTGAAATTATAAAATCAAAATTTAAAAACACATGGATATTTGCAACACATCTTACAGGAATTTCAAAAGAAGAAGCTGAAAGATTAACAAATGTTTGTGATTTTATAACTGCATGTGCATCAAAATGGATTCGTGAAATTTCAAGTAAAAAAGCAATAATGCAAGCAGGAATTTCCATACCAGTATTTATAATGAGTAAAAGAGGAAGAGATTTACTATTAGATAAATTAAAAGAATTAAATCAACAATTTATTGTAAAAATAGGAAATCTTCCATATATTAAGGAAAATCAACCTTATCCTCTTGTATAATCAACATCCATTCATTTTTTATTCTTTTAATTTTACCTTCTTTTCTTAATTCTCTTAAAATAGGAATTATAATGCTTTTATCTACTTTTATTATATTTGCAATTTCTGAAGGAGTTAATGATCTATTTTTCATTATGCTTAAAATAATATTTTTTAAATATTTTGATCTTGATGATTTAGAAACATTTTCTCTTAATGGATATATCTTATTGGGAATTCCAAAAACTAACTTACCATTATTAAGCCTATAAAGCTTAACTATTTCCCCTTTTGATAATAATTTTCTAATTTGTGATTTTATAGTCTTCTCATTAAATCTTAATTTTAATCTATCAATAATTTCATTAGCAGTAAAACACTCATCTTTAATTATTTCTAATATCGAATCTCTACATTCCTTTGCTATTATTTTACTCTTTATGTTCTTTTTAGTATTATTATTTATTTCATAAATATCTTCACCATTAATTACTTTAATTACTCCATCATCATCTTTTACTATATAAATTGAAAAGCTAGTTGCTAAATCAATAAGCTCTAAATCAATAGGTTTTTTTAGAAATAATATTGTTTTTGCATATAATGTTTTTTGTAAATCTAATAATTTGACAATTTTTTCATAAAATTCTTTTTTCTTATTTAATAATTCTATAACAATAGGTGGAGGGCCTTCATAATAATAATCTAAAATCCACTTCTTTGTTCCCATTATTTCTACTTTCTCTTTCCATGGAAGAATTTTCAGCCATTCCATAGAATATTATAGGATTTTAAAATAAAAAAGTTTATTAATTGGATGGATAGTCTATCCATATAGATGACATATTTAGAAAGATTATTACCAACATCAAGAAGAATTGCATATATAGGAATGCTAACTTCTCTAGCTATTCTTCTAAGAATCATAAAACATATGATAGTAGGACCAATACAATTTATAAATTTTCCAGCAGCTTTTACAATCATAGGTAGTTGTTTACTTGGTCCTATAACTGGTTTTATTATTGGTTTTTCATCTTATTTTATTTCAGATATAATGATAGGATTGCCTGGATTATGGACATTTGTAAATGGTTTTCTCATGGGATTTTTTGGTATGATCAATGGATTAATATGGGGAAGAAATAAAAATTATAATAAAATTGGAATTGCAATTAGTAGTTACATAATTTTATTCTCATTTGATATTTTAAGCTCATGGATATTATATATTTTAATAGGATTTGATTGGATTTATGCATTAATAATAAGTATTATTGGATTATTTTTACCAGTTGCTGGTGGATTTTTATATGCAGTTGGTCCAATAACAGATTTCATTACTGTTTTATTAATTATTTCAATAATTCATATAATCAGAAAAAATAATATTTTTAGAATTTTGTAAGCTCCCATTTTATTATTTCATTATTTTTCAATATGTATTGATCTGCACCAATAGGGCCAAATTCCCAAGTATTATTAGTATATCTATACCAAATCCAATACTTTCCTTCTTTAGTATTTTCAGATACTCCATTTATTGATGTTATATATATACCAAATGGATATACTTTATATTCAATCTTACATAATTTTACTGTAGCATTAAATAAAGACCATCCATTAGGAATATATGTGTTATTATACCAAATAATCGTTCCATTGCCATAGCTTATAGCAATATTAACTTTAATTGCAACATCAGAAATAATTGATTGAAGATTTTCTATTGTAGTTTGTTGTTTTTGTGATATTTGATAGTAATTAACAAGACCTGTAGTTGCTATAATTGCCCATATTAAGAATATNATAGATGTAATAGCCCATAGATTTACCTTCATAATATCCCCATTTGGATAGTTAATCCATCCTAATATTTAAATTTTTTATATATGTTGTTTTTATTTTAAACTATGAATAAAATGATAATTATACCATTAGCTTCAAAAATTCATAGTAATTATGAAAATATTTTTAAGATATTTAAAGAAAAACTTGAAAATTATAATATTTTAGATATTATTGATTCTGAAGATAAGTTAAATGATAAAATTGAAATAATAAAAAATTCTTTTCCAATATTTTTAATTCTTACAGGAGGAACAAGTCCATTAGCTTCTATAATAATAAATAAATGTAATATTAAAAAAGGATTAATATTAGCACATTCAAAAAATAATAGCTTAGCATCAGCAATTTCAATAAGAAATAAAATCAATTCAAGAATTTATCTTCTTGATAATGAAATTGATAAAGCAATTAAGATCATTAAAGCATTAAGCAAATTAATTAGTATTAAAATAGGAATAGTAAGTGAAAATCTACCTAATGATGTAAATAAAATCAAGGAATTATTAAATTGTAATATTGAATTAATTAATTATGATGAAATTAAAATTGAAGAAAAACTTGATTATAATTTAATAAAAAATATTGATATAGAAGACACTAATGAAGATTTACTTAAAAAAGCTATTGGTATATATACTTCAATTAAAAAGATAATAGAAGAAAGAAAAATTAATGCTTTAGCAATTGATTGTTTTCCATTTTTAATTAAATATAAAATAACTCCATGTTTAGCAGTATCTTTACTTAATGATGAAGGTATCATTACTGCATGTGAAGCAGATTTAAGATCTCTATTCTTAATGCTCATTATAAATTCACTATATAATATTCCTTCATGGATTGCAAATATTGCATTAGTAAAAGAAAATAAAGTAGTATTTTCACATTGTACTATTGCTACAAAATTGGCAGAAAAATGTAAATTAGTTAATCACTATGAATCTAATTATCCATATTCACTTTCATGTAAATTAAAAAATGGATTTTATTCAATATTATCAATAGATAGAAATTTTGAAAAAATTGCAATAATAAAAGCAAATCTTTTAGAAAGTGGAATGATTAGAAATGATATGTGTAGGACTCAAGCATTTTTTGAAATAAATTTAAAAGACTTTCATAATGTCGCTTTAAGTAATCATCATATAATTGTTCCTTTTGATATTGAAGATGATTTAAAGGAATTAGCAAATATACTTGGAATTAAGCTATTAAATTATGAAAGATTAATACATTAGTTTGATTTTTTCTCTTCTGATGGAACATATTCAATTTTTCCAGTTATTCCTATACTACCTATTTCTGTACCACCAATTACTATTTTTAAATTTGTTTCAATATTCTATATTCTCTTTTTAGATAGTAAAATCTCAATAAGATCAATAAGAGTTTTTTCATCATAATTAAATATTCTATAGCATAGAATTTAAGATTTTTTGTAGAATAAATTTTTTTTGTCCATTTTGTCTACTGTAATTAACAAAATTTAAATATTTTTGTCTGTTAAAATTAACAATACGGTTGAAATTTTAAAAATTATAGAACAAAATCCATGGTGGAAGGAAAAAGAATTTCCATTTTGGAAATATGATGAACAATTAAATAATTATGAAAATGCTAAATTTAAAATTAAAAGAAATTCCTTTAATAAGAGATAGCTCAACTTTTCTTTGGTTTTACTATGATAAGAGAAGAGAAATTGATTTTATCTTTAAGAGAGAAGATGGAAATTATTTAGGAATTGAAGTAAAATATAAGCCTGAAGTTTTTAAAAGAATAGAAATTAATAAAGTGAAAAATTATATTATTCTCAGTAAGGATACTTTTGAATTAGAAGATAGAATTGCAATTGTTCCTATTAGTATATTTCTTGCTCTTATAAAGAGTTCTGATTTTCATTTATAAAATAATTATTGAAATGCGCTTGCAACCTGGCTTATTGTACCATTTGCAAATAAAGTATAACTACCATCAGTTACATTTATTTTATATAATGCTATATTAGTAATTGGTCCTGTAGTATCTGACCAATAATTTGAATATGCTTGTAACTCTGAAAGAGTTTCTTTTGATGTTATTATATCTTCAGATTTTGTTAGATAATGTCCAGCAGGATCTATTATACAGAGCTTTCCGCTTTGAACTGGTAAAATTACTGAAAGATGCTCATCACCTTTTGAAAATTCAATAAGTGCTATGTATAAGTCATTTTCTGTACCATTAATATACTTCATATAATACTTTATCATAGCATAAGCAAGAATTGCTTGATCATCACAATCACCTTGTTTTATCTTTAGTGTTAACTCTGGAGTTTGAACATATTGTTCTATAGTTTTTACTCCATCATAGAATTTTGTTACATATTTTTTTCCATCATAAGTAATACTCCAATATGTGGAAATATATGGCATTTCAATATCATAAGCATATTTAATATTTGTAGTAATATAGTCATAGATTTTCTGTATGGATATCCATAGATTCGATGGTACAACTCCTGCATTTATTACTGCATTTGAAGTTTTCTTAATGGCATCTTCATTGAGTACGCGAGGAAATACTTCTGGAATACCAATATATGAATAAATAAGATTTTTAAATTTTAATACATCATTACTTAAATTTCCATAATATTCCTTCATTTGCAGAAGTGTAGAATATTCAGATTTTAATGAAGTATAGTTTATCATCAGATCGTTATACTTTGTACTTAATTCATTATAATTAGATATAAGATTACTATATTTTGCATTCATTTCATTATAGTTAGACAAAAGAGTTTTATAATTATTATATAAACTATTATACTCTGTAATCAATTCATTGTAATTATTATATAGTGTTTTATAATTGTTATAAAGGACTTGATAATTATTATATAGAGTTATGTTAAAACTTATTGAGAAAATTATTATAATAAGAAATATTATCGCTATACTTTTGTATTTACTATATAACATTTATATTACCTCGATATTCATTAAGCATTTATTTTTTAGAATCTTTTTACTAAACAATGAATTTACCATAAAAAACAT
>QNVI01000012.1 GCA_004348015.1 Thermoproteota archaeon
ATTTTTAGATAATGGATGTCCTGATTTAGAATATATTAAAAAAATTATCAGTAAAGATATTGCAGGAATATATACAGAAATACCCAATTTTTTTGGAGTAATTGATTTTAATTTAAAAGAATTAATTGAGATTTCACATGAAGTAGGAGCAATTGCAATTATAGGTGCAGATCCTTTACTTATGGGAATAATAAAACCTCCAGGAGATTATGGAGCAGATATAGTTGTAGGTGATGGACAACCATTAGGTATTCCTCCAGCTATGGGAGGAAATAGCTTAGGAATAATGGCATGTAAAAATGATATGAGGATAATAAGACAAATGCCAGGAAGAATTGTTGGAATGACAAGAACAATAAGAGGAGAAAGAGCATTTACATTAGTACTTTCAACAAGAGAACAGCATATAAGAAGAGAGAAAGCAACATCAAATATATGTACAAATGAAACTCTACTTGCAATTGCAGCTACAATATACATGGCATTATTGGGAAAGGAAGGAATAAAAAGAATTGCAAAAAGAATTTTTCATAATACTCAATATGTAATAAAAAGAATAAAAGAAATTGGTTTAGATACTGGATTTAAAGGATTACATTTCAGAGATTTTACAATAAAAGGAATTAATATTAAAAAACTAAATAGATTTCTCAAAGATAGAGGAATACTTGGAGGAAGGGAAATCTCTGAAAACATAGGATTATTTGCAGTAACTGAAATTCATAAAAAAGAAGATATTGATGAATTTATTGATTTATTAAAAGAATTTATTATGAGGAATTAAAAATGATATCATTAGAGCCTCTTATTTTTGAAATGAGTAAAAAAGGAAGAATAGGATTATATATTGAAGATTGTGAAATAGAAGAAATTCCAAAGGAATTTTTAAGAGAGGAATTAAATCTTCCTGAGGTTTCTCAAATAGAAGTAGTAAGACATTTTACAAGATTATCACAAATGAATTGGGGAGTAGATATTGGACCATATCCACTTAGGCTCATGTACAATGAAATATAATCCTAGAATAAATGAAGAATTATCATGGATGGATGAAGTTCAATGGATCCATCCTCTTCAAGAAGATATTCAAGGAATACTTGAAATAATGTATAAGCTTGAAAGAATGCTTTCATCTATTACAGGAATGAAGAGATTTTCTTTACAACCTGCTGCAGGAGCACATGGAGAACTTACTGGTTGTCTTATAATAAGAAAATATCATAAAGATAGAGGAGAAAATAGAGATGAAATTATTATACCTGATTCTGCTCATGGAACAAATCCAGCAAGTGCAGCTATGGCAGGATTTAAAGTAATAGAAATTCCAACAAATGAAGAAGGTTTAGTAGATATTGAGGCTTTAAAATCTGCTGTAGGAAAAAGAACTGCAGGAATGATGCTTACAAATCCAAATACATTAGGATTATTTGAAAGAAATATAAAAGAAATTACAGAAATAGTTCATGATGCAGGTGGATTAATGTATTATGATGGAGCAAATTTACAAGGAATATTAGGAATTGCAAGACCAGGAGATATGGGATTTGATATTGTTCATTTAAATCTACATAAAACTTTTTCTACTCCTCATGGTGGAGGAGGACCTGGCTCAGGACCAATAGGTGTAAATGAATTATTAGAAGATTATTTACCTATTCCAATAGTAGATTTTGATGGAAATAAATACTATTTAAATTGGAATTTACCAAAAACCATAGGAAAAGTAAGAAATTGGTATGGAAGTATTCCTGTATTAGTAAGAGCATATTCATATCTATTATCCATGGGAGGTAAGGGATTAAAATTATCATGTTATGCTTCAGTAGTAAATACAAATTATTTTATGAAAAAAGTATCTAAAATAAGAGGATTTACAATTCCTTTTGGAAATGCTTATAGAAAACATGAAGTTGTAATAAGTGCTGAAAAACTTGCAAAAGAAACAGGAGTAACTGCATTAGATGTTGCAAAAGCATTAATAGATAAAGGACTTCATCCTCCAACAATTTATTTCCCTATTATAGTAAAAGAAGCATTAATGTTTGAATTTACAGATACTGAAACAAAGGAAAATATTGATAGATATATAGAAGCATTAAAGGAAATTTCAGATATTGCATATTCTAATCCTGAAATATTAAAGAAATGCCCAAATAATACACTAGTTGGTAGAATAGATGAAGTATATGCAAATCATCCAAAAACTATGTGTTTAAGCTATAAAATGTATTTAAGAAAAATTAAGGAAAATATTTAATATTTTAAATTCTTAGCTTAATTTAGGGATAGAAATGGTAAGTGAAATTGAAAATAAAATAATGGAGGCATTAAAAGAAGTTTATGATCCTGAAACAGGAATGAATATGGTAGATATGCAATTAATAAGTAAAATTGAAGAAAAAAATGGTGAAGTAAATATTGAATTTTCTCCATCAAGTCCATTATGTCCAATTGCATTTTATTTAGCAGAAGAAATTAAGAAAAGAGTATTAAAAATAGAAGGTGTTAAAAAAGTAAAAGTTATATGTAAAGGACATATTATGGAAAATGAAATAAATAGACTTATAAATGAGGGATAAAAAATAAAGGTTAAATTATTTGCAATATTAAGAGAAATTGCAGGTACAGATTATATAATAATTGATGATAAGAATAGTGAAATTGAAATTATAAATGAAATTATAAATAAAATACCAAAACTTAAAGATCATTTAATAAAAAATGGAAAAATTAATGAAAAATATAAAATTCTAATAAATAAAGATGAAGTGTATTTATTACCACCATTTACTGGTGGTTAATTATTTTTGACCCACATTAAAAGTTTTAATTTTTCTATCTTTTTGTAATTCTTCCTATTAAACAAAATGGAGTTGCATCATCTATCATTACTTCAATTTTTTCTCCTAAGGAAATATTACAATTTGGTAAAATAATATTTTTATATTCTTTTGTTCTTGCTAATATTCTATTATTATTTCTTTCAATAACTAATGCTTCTACTATTTTACCAATCCATTTACTATTATTCTCTAATTGAATTTCTTTTGTTATTCTTGATAATTCTTTACTTCTCTTCTTTTTTATATATTCAGGGACTTGAGGCATCGCAGCAGCTAATGTATGAGGTCTAGGAGTAAATCTTGAAATATGTGTTTTATCTGGTTTTATTTCCATTAATAATTTATATGTTTCATTAAATTCATATTCTTCTTCTCCAGGAAATCCAACTATTATATCAGTATAAAGGGTAATATTTGGAAATCTTTCTCTAAATGCATTTAATACTTTCTTAAATGTTTCTATATTATATCCTCTATTCATTTTTTCCAAAATTTTATTACTTCCACTTTGAACTGGTATATGAATAAATTTGTATATTTTTTCAGAGGAATATAAATCTAATAATTGATTTAAAAATGGAAGAACTGAAGAAGGTTTAAACATTCCAATCCTCATAATAAAATCCTTTGGTATTTCTATTAATTTATTTAATAAAAATGCTAAATTTACACCAATATCATATCCATAAACTCCAGTATCTTGAGCTGAAATTCTTATTTCTTTTGCTCCATAATTTAATGCTTCTAATAAATTATTTTTAATAATATCATAATGAATACTTTTTAAAGTTCCTTTTGCAATTCTTACTATACAATAAGAACAATTTCCAAGACATCCTCTTGCTATTAATATAGAGGCTTTAATTCCATTTATATATGGAAAAGAATCAATAGGCTTTTCTTTATCTAAGCATATTTTTATATTATTTTTTATAGCTTCATCTATTTTTGATATAGGTGATATTATTGAACATGAAGGAAAATTCTTTGCTATAAGAGCTGGTTGTGCAGAAGCCATACAGCCAGTAACTATAATTTTCTTATTGGTTTTATTAATTGATGATAAATATTTCATTATTTTAAGATCAGTTTCAGTTCTAACAGTACAAGTATTTACTATTATAACATCAGCATCATTAATTGAATCTGTAATATAGAATCCACTACTAATTAATTTTCTTCTGATTATTTCTTCTTCAATTTTATTTGCTGAACAACCAAATGTCTTTATATATACACGCATTTTTCAAAAATAAAATAAATTTCTATTTTTAAAATATTTCTCAATAAAGAATTTAATATTCAATAATGAAAATCCTCCATATGCCATAGTTTTTCCATTTTTTATAGCATCTAATATTTCATTAATATTCTTATCTTCAACTTCTACAATAGTATAAGAAGTACCAACCATATATGCAATATGTGCATCACTTCCTCCTACTACTCCTAATTCATATTTATTTGCCAATCTTTCAGCAAGTTTATTATATATTGGAAGTGTAGAAGAATTCCTTATTTCTAATAATGGTTTTTTATATAGAATTTTTTTAATAATTTTTTTTCCAATACCATGACTAAAAGGATCAAGAGGATGTGGAATTATAATTATTTCATTTTTTAATAATTCTTCAAAATCATTCTTTAAATTATTTGGCTTTAATAATATTAAATGACCATATTTTGTTGTTATTTCAATTCCAGGAATAATTATTATATTATTTTCATTAGAAATTTTTTCTATAATTTTTTCATTTATTAATACATCATGATCTGTAATTGCAATTCCATCAATTCCTCTATTTTTTGCATATTTAATTATTTCATTTATTGAAGAAAAACCATCTTTTGAAAAATTTGTATGTACATGAAGATCAATTTTTAGTTTATTTGACATCTGATCCTTGTGGCACCTCTTTATCAGGAATCAATAATGAAATTTTATTTTCTCCTTCTGCTGCTAATAACATTACTTCAGATTTTATATTAAAAATAGTAATAGGTTGAATATTCAATAATATGGCAACTTTTTTTCCTATCAATTCTTCAGGTTTATAATATTTTCCAATTTTAGCAATACATGATTTTATACCATATTCTCCTACATCTATTTTTAATGAAATTAAATCCTTAGATTCTTTGATCATTTCAGCTTTTATTATTTTCCCTATGGAAATTTTCACTTTTTTGAATTCATCAATGCTTATTAATTCTTCTAACTTCTTACTTGGTAATAATGTTTCTCTTATTTTACTTATTTCATCTGATTTAATTTTTTTGAATAAAGGATAAGATTTGGAAATTTTATGACCTGAAGGTAATAATTGAGATGCTATATCCCATGGCTCATTATGAATATTAGAATTCATATTTAATATCTTCCATATTTTTTCAGAGGTAAATGGAAGAAAAGGAGAAAGTAAACTTGCCAATGCTTTAACTAATTGTACACATACGTAAAGACATGTTGCTGCTCTTTTTGGATCTTCTTTTATTTTAATCCATGGAGCTGAATTATTTAAATATCTATTTCCTTCATGTGCTAATGATATTATTTCCAATAATGCATCTCTAAATCTAAATTCTTTTATATATTTTGAAGAAATTTCTTGTACTTCTTTTATTTTTTCTAATAATTTTTTATCTTCTTCTAACAAATTAGCCTCAGGAACTATTGAATTGAAAAATCTCTCTATAAAAGTTAATGTTCTATGAATAAAATTTCCTAATATATCTGCTAATTCATCATTATATCTTCTTATAAAATCTTCTATAGAAAAATCTGCATCTTTATCAAGAGGAGCAACAGATGTAAGATAATATCTCATAGGATCTGGATCAAATAATTTTAAATATTCATCAATTCCAATATACCATCCTCTACTTTTTGACATTTTTTTATTTTCTAATGTTAAATACTCTCCAGCAACAATAGAATCTGGTGGATGAAATTCCTCCATTCCCATAAGCATAGCAGGCCAGAATATTGCATGATGATATATTATATCCTTGCCAATAAAATGAATAATTTTTCCATTCCAATATTTCTTCCATTCTTCTGGTTTTCCTTTATTAATAAAAAGTATTTTAGTTGAGGAAATATAACCTATAGGAGCATCAAACCAAACATATATAACTTTTCCTTTAGCTTCTTCAATTGGAACAGGAACGCCCCAATTTAAATCTCTTGTTATACACCAATCTCTTAATCCTTCTTTTATCCAATTCAATGCATAATTCTTTACATTTTGAGGAATAGAATTATTTTCTTCTAACCATTTTTTAATTTTATCTTGAAATATAGTCAATTTAAAAAACCAGTGTTTTGTGGTAACAATTTCTGGTCTTGTTCCACAAATTGCACATTTTGGTTCTTTTAAATCAATTGGTCTTAAATATCTTCCACAAAGATCACATGCATCTCCTCTTGCATTTTCAAATCCACAAAATGGACATATTCCTTCCACATATCTATCTGGTAAAAATTTTCCACATTTAGGACATTTTAATTGCTCAATTTCTTTTTCATAAATATAATTTTTTTCTAATAATTTTTTGAAAAAATATTGTGTTGTTTCATAATGAATTTTTTCTGTTGTTCTTGAAAATATATCAAAACTACATCCCATTTTCATTAATTCTTCTTTTATTAATGGATGATATTTATCTGTAAGTTCTTTTGGTGATATTCCTTCTTTTTCAGCTCTTAAAGCAATAGGAGTTCCATGTTCATCTGTTGCACATATGAATATTACATCTTCTCCTATTCTTCTTAAAAATCTTACATATATATCAGCAGGAATATATGTAGATCTTAAATGTCCTAAATGTAATCTATCATTACTATATGGTAAGGCTGCTGTAACTACTATTGGTGACATAATTCTAAATTATTTATTCTGATTATTAAATTTATTTAGTATTCAAATTTATTAGGATGTTTTTTGTTTTATAATTTGGATGAAAATTGAATTATGAAACTCTATTAGAAAGAGCATTATCAAAAATACCAGAAAAAGCTAAGAAATATTCAAAATATGAAATACCTGAAGTAGATAGTACTATAATTGGATCAAGAACAGTAATACATAACTTTAAAGAAGTAGCAGAAAAATTAAATCGTAATACAGATTTTCTACTCAAATATTTAGTAAGAGAACTTGCAACATCAGGTGTAATTGAAGAGACTAGAGTAGTTTTACAAGGAAAATTCACTAAGGAACAAATAGATAATTTAATAAAAGAATTTGCAAAATACTATGTTATATGTCCATCATGTGGTAAACTTGATACAAGAATAATAAAAGAAGGAAGATTAAGTTTCTTAATTTGTGATGTATGTGGTGCTAAAAATCCAGTAAAATCATTATCATGAGATGATAATTATGGGAGAGGTATATGTTAAAGTAAGAAAAACAGAAAATGATATTTTAATTACTGTATGTGATTGTGATATATTAGGAAAAAAAGTAGTAGATGGGAAACTAGTATTAAATGTATCAAAGGAATTTTATGAAGGAGAAAAAATGAGTAAAGAAGCTACATTAGATATATTAAAAAAAGCAACAATAGCATTATTTGTAGGAAAAACTGCTGTAGAGTATGGAATTGAAGCTGGACTTATACATAGAGATGCTATAATTGAAATAGGTGGAATTCCTCATGCTCAATTTGTGATGATAATATGATGGATTTCTGTATTAAATGTGGAGCAAGAAATAAAGTATTAATTAATAACTTATGTGAAGATTGCTTTTGGAGTGAAAAAGCCATAGATATACCTAGTGAAATTAATTTAATTCTTTGTTCATCATGTACATCATATCTTCATGGAAAAAAATGGATTAGGAAAAAAGATTTTGATTCTTTATTAAATGAAAGCATATTAACAGAATTGAAGAAGAAACTTAGAAAAAATATTTTATTAAAAAATATTGAGATCTTAAGGAATGAAAAAATACCAAATAAAATTATCATAAGAGCAGAAATATCTTTAGATAATATAAGCAAAAAAATTGAAATCCTAGGAAATATTTCATATAGAAAATGTGATTATTGTCAAGCAGTATATACTGGTAAATATAAAACAATAGTACAAATAAGAAATATAAATGAAGAATATTTAGAAAAAATAAAGTCAATAATAGAAGAATTTCATAGTATTAATGGTAGAGTAGAAATAAGTGAAATTAAGGAATTGAAGGAAGGAATTAATATTAAGTTTATGAGTATAAGTAAAGCAAGACTTTTTGCAAAAAGAATTTCAAGTATTACAGGAGCAAAAATAAAAGAAACTGCAAAAACAATAGGTTATAAAAAAGGAGAACCAAACTATATTATTACAATTTCTATAAGATTGCCTTTGAAAAATATAGGAGAAATTATTTCAATAAAAGATAGAATTTATAAGATATTAGGAATAGTAAAAGGAAAGATATTAGTTCAAAACTTAGAAACTAATAAGAGAATATTATTAGATTATAAAGAAATAGAAAAAGCTGAAAAAATTGAATCTAAAAAAGTTCGTATAGAAGCAAAAAAAGGAAGATTTGTAACTTTATTAGATATGGAAAATAAGTATTTTATTGATGTTCCTATAGAAGAGATTCAAGGGAATTTAAAAGAAGGAGATTATGGAATATTAATAAATTTCAAAGGAAAAGAAAAAATAATAAAAATATGAAAAAATATTTAAAAAAGCAATAGGGATAGTAATTTTCATGATTATGTATGAAGGCAATTTATAATGGTTTATGTTTAAATTGTAATGGAGAGATTTCAAGTGAAAGATTATTTCAGAGTGGAATATGTGAAAAATGTATTGATAGTGATATAAAAGATAGAAAGAAAATTTTAAAGATTTTAAAAGAAAATGGAAAAATTCTTTACGCAGAAAAAATATTTAATTTTTATGAAAATTTTCAAAATTTTTCTTTATTCTTTAAAAAAGTACTTAAACAAAAAATGTTTTCATTACAAGAAATGTGGGCTAAAAGAGTTTTATCAAATAAATGTTTTTCTATTGTTGCTCCTACAGGTGTAGGAAAAACAGTATTTGGAATAATTTCTGCACTCTATTTTGCAAATATAGGAAAAAAATCATATATAATTGTACCAACAACACTTCTTGTACAGCAAATTGTTGAAAAAATACAAATTTTTTCCAGTAATATTGGAAAAAATTTCAATATAGTGTATTATCATGGATTATTAGGAGATAAAGAAAAAAAAGAAGCTATTAAGAAGATCTTAGAAGGAAATTTTGATATATTAATAACAACAGATAGATTTATTATAACAAAATCTGAAGAATTGAAAGGAATAAAATTTGATTTTGTATTTGTTGATGATGTTGATTCCTTCTTAAAATCTCCAAAAAATATTGATAAAATATTACTATTATTAGGATTTGATTTAGATATTATAAATTTATCAATGAGATTATTGGAAACAAAAGATATTGAAGAAAAGGAAAAAATAAGAGAGAAGATAAGAGAATATAAAAACAATAATAAAATAGGGATATTAGTAGTCTCAGGTGCAACACTTAAAGCTAAAAGAACAAAAAGAATAAGACTTTTTGAAGAATTATTAGATTTTCAAGTTGGTTTTAAACCTGAATTTGTAAGAAATATTAAAGATGTCTATATAGATAAGAGTAAAAATATAGAGGAACATGTTTTAGATTTAATAAAAGAATTTGGTAGTGGTGCTTTAGTTTTTGTTCCACAATCATTAGGTAAAGAATTTGCTGATTATATAAATGAATATTTATTAAGTAATGGAATTAAGTCATATGTTTATAAAAAACCTGAAGAAAATATATTAAATGACTTCCAAAATGGTAAATATGATGTATTAATAGGAATTGCAAGTTTTAGAAATCCATTAGCAAGAGGAATTGATCTACCTGAAAGAGTTCGTTATGTTATATTTGCAGGAGTACCAAGAATGGAATTTAAATTGAGTTGGGAGGAATATCATCCTACAAAATTATTAACTATTTTAAAAAATATAAGACCATTTATAAAAGATGAGTTAAATGCAAATAGAATCATTAATAATTTGAATAAAATAATTCCTATGAAGGCTGAATTAATAGAAAAAATAAAAGAAGCAATAGAAACAAATAAAAAACTTGAAGGTTTTGAAGCATATGCAAAAGATGTTATAATAGAAGCAAGAGAATTTCTAAGTAAAAATATAACCCCAGAGCTAATAGAATTAATTTCAAAAAGTAAAGAAATAGCTATCGAAAAAAGAGAGAATTATTTTTACTTAATAATTTCTGATGCAATTGGTTATATTCAAGCATCTGGAAGATGTTCTAGAATGTTTGCAGGTGGTGTATCAAGAGGAATAAGTTTTGTTATTAAAGATGATGAAAAAGCATTTTATTCCCTAGGACAAAAATTGAATATAATTTTAGGAGAATTTTCATGGAGTAAATTTAATTTAGAAAGAATTAAAAAATGGTTTAAGAAGATTGATGAAGATAGAGAAATTATTAAAAATATAAGAGAAGGTAAAATAATTGGTAAATTTAAAGATTATATTAAACCTGTTTTATTAATAGTAGAATCACCAACAAAAGCAAAAACAATTTCAAAATTCTTTGGAAAACCATTTAAAAGAAAAATTGGAGATACTACAATTTTTGAAATAAATACAGGTAAATTTGTTTTAAATATAGTTGCAAGTATGGGACATGTATTTGATCTTATAACAGATAAAGGATTCCATGGAGTCAAAATTAATGAAGAGTTCATACCAATATATGATGTTATTAAAAAATGTAAAAATTGTGGAAATCAATTTACTGGAGAAATATGTCCAAAATGTAAAAGTAAAGATTATTATTCAAAAGAAGGATTTATTAGAGCTATAAGAGAATTAGCTTCAGAAGTAAAATATGTATTTTTAGCAACAGATCCTGATGCTGAAGGAGAAAAAATAAGTTATGATCTCTTTTGTATAATACATCCAATTAATAATAAAATTGAAAGATTAGAATTTCATGAGGTAACAAAAACTGCTTTTATTAAAGCTCTTGAAAATAGAAGAAAAATTGATTTAAGACTTGTTGAATCTCAACTAGTAAGAAGAATAGAAGATAGATGGATAGGATTTGAATTATCTCAAGTATTATGGAATGTATTTAAAAATAGAAGATTATCTGCAGGAAGAGTACAAACACCAGTTCTTGGATGGATTATTGAAAGAGTAAAAGAAGCAAGAAAACATAAAAAAGTACTTTATTTAGTACTTTCTAATGATTTAAAAATTTCAATAGAGAATCCAAAAGAAGTGAAAGTAAATAAAGCAATTATTAGTAATTTAACTGAAGAAGAAAAAGTAATATATCCAGCTCCTCCATATACTACAGATTCTCTTTTAAGAGATGCATCCTTAGAGCTTAATTTTCCAGTGGAAAAAACCATGAGGATTGCTCAAGATTTATTTGAAGCAGGTCTTTGTACATATCATAGAACTGATTCTACAACAGTATCTAATGTTGGTATAAATATTGCAAAGGAATATATTCAAGAAAAGTTTCCATCATTATTTGTTCCTAGAAAATATCAAAAAGAAGGAGCACATGAATGTATAAGACCAACAAGAGTAATAGATGTAGAACGATTAAAATATTTAATTCAAACTGGAATTTTAAGATTACCAATAAAATTTACATCAGATCATTTTAAACTTTATGATTTAATATTTAGAAGATTCATTGCAAGTCAAATGAAGGAAGTTTTAGTAAAATATCAAAAATTTGAAGTAAAAGTTAATGGAAATGAAAAAATAATGGAAAATCCTATTGAAATAGTAAAAGAGGGATTCAATAAAATAATACCAATAAAACTTTATGATAGAGTAAAAGAAGGAGAATATGAAATAAAGTACTCAAAATTACTTCGTGTACCAGTTGTAAAATTATTTACACAAGGAGAAGTTATTGCTATGATGAAGGAAAGAGGAATAGGAAGACCAAGCACATATGCAAAAATAATTTCCACATTATTAGAAAGAGGATATGTTTTTGAGGTTAGAAATAAACTTATAAATACTACATTAGGTCTTAAGGTTTATTCTTATTTATCTGAAAAATTTGGTACATTTGTATCAGAAGAAACTACAAGAAGACTTGAAGAGCTAATGGATAAAGTAGCAGAAGGAGAAGTGAAATATCAAGAAGTTTTAAGAAATATTTATAATGAAATACTTACAATTCGTGGAAAAGTATAAGCATAATTCTTAAATAATTTAAAAAATTGAATAGTTAAGGGGCCCGTAGCTCAGCAAGGTAGAGCAGCGGGCTTTTAACCCGTTGGTCCCGGGTTCAAATCCCGGCGGGCCCGCCATTTTTAGAACTTATTATAAAAGAAAAAATCATAAATATGAAATTTGATTATGGATAGATATGAAGCTATCTAGACCGCGTGGTACTAGAGATTTTTTACCAGAGGAAATGAGAATAAGAAGATATATCATTGATAGAATAAGGAGAGTTTTTGAATTACATGGATTTGAAGAAATGGATACTCCTGCTATAGAACTTTGGGAAGTTCTTTCATTAAAAAGTGGAGAAGAAGTAGAACATCAAATATATAAATTTCAAGATAAAGCAGGAAGATGGTTGGGATTAAGATTTGATCTAACAGTGCCATTAGCAAGAGTTATTGCAAGTAATCCAAATTTAGTAAAACCATTTAAAAGATATTGTATTGCAAAAGTATGGAGATATGAAGAACCTCAAAGTGGAAGATATAGAGAATTTTTACAAGCAGATATTGATATTATTGGATCTCAAAATATGATAGCAGATGTAGAATGTATAGTGACTGCAATAGATGCAATAAAAGCAATAGGAATTAATGATATTAAAGTTAAAATAAATAATAGAAAAATATTAGAAGGAATATTTTCCTCCATGGGAATAAATAAAGAAGATTTATTTAAAGTATTTAGAATTATTGATAAAATAGAAAAAATAGGAGAAGAAAATGTTATTAAAGAATTAAGTAATCTCAATTTATCAAATGAAATTATTAAAAATATAATGGATATTATTCATAAAAAAGGAGAAGAAGCATTAGATTATATTGAGAAAAATTTTGAAAATATAAAATTAGTAAAAGAAGGATTAAGTGAATTAAGAGAAATAATTAGTTTATCACAATCATTTGAAATTAATAATTTAATTGAAGTTGATTTTAGTTTAGTAAGAGGTTTAGATTATTATACTGGTCCAGTATTTGAAATAAAATCTAAGGAACATATTGTAAGTATTGCAGGAGGAGGACGTTATGATGATTTAATAGAAAAATTTGGTGGAATTTCAATACCAGCAACTGGAATTTCTCTAGGAATTGAAAGATTATATGAAATTTTAAGTAAAAAAATGATTAGTAATGAACCAATAACAAAAATTTTCATAGCAAATGTAAATGAAGAAGTTTTTAGTGAAGTAATAAAAATATATAAAAAATTAATAAGCTATGGAATAAGTACTGAAATAGATTTAATGAAGAGAAAATTAACAAGACAACTTGAATATTCTAATTCTAAAAATATACCATATGTATTAATAGTAGGACCAAAGGAAATTAAAGAAGGAATATTTAAGCTTAGAGATATGAAAAATAAAAAAGAATATAATGTAAAAATTGAGGAAATTCCAAAAATAATAAAAGATCAAATTGCAAATAAATCTAGTTTTAATTGATCTATATTAAAATCATAATAACCTGATTGATTTGAATAAGTATAAATTCTAAATCTTGTTTCTCCTCTTATATATTTATCAAGATTAGAAGTAAGAGTAAAGGAAATTGTTTGAGGAATATTTGGAGTAGAAACACCAGAATAAAATGTAGTCCATGATGATATTGAATAGTCCCATAATTGAATTGTAATATTTACTAATGAAGAAGATTTATATGTAATAGTATATGTTGCATTAACTATAGTTCCATTGATTCCTGAGAAAATAAAGTAACAATCTATTATTTGTTGAGACATTTCAATTGGATTAAATAAAATATAATCATTTAACATATAGAATTGTTTTCCTAATTTAGTTGCTGTAATAAGAATTTTCCAATTTCCTGAGCTATCTCTAAAATTCTGAGGATTATTTGTTATTACTTGTGAAATAGATTCATAAGAATATGATTCTCCTGATGTATAGTTATAATAACCATCTCCATATGTTGAATATGAGCCTATTGCATAATTATAAAGTTGTATAGTAACATTTACTGATGATTCACTAAATGCTTGTGTAGATCTCCAAATAAGAGAATTCCAATAATTAGTATCACTCACTCCATTAAATTCAACTACAATTGAATGAATATTAACTTGTGGAATAAAGTTTAACATATTTAAGCTAAAATTAATTGCTGAAGAAGTAGATTCAATATTTATTAATAATTGCCAATTTCCTATACTATCTCTAAAATCATTAATATTTGATGTAATTTTTAAGCTCTTATATATTTCATCTAATGTTGAAATTGTAAAATTAAAGTATCCATTTTCTCCATATTCAGCATATCTATTAAGATTAAAATTATAAGCTCTTATTGTAACATTATATGGAATATTTGAGGCATTGAATACTGTATCAATACAAATTGATGCCCAATCATCAGTATCTGATACTCCATAGAATTCTATTGAAATTATTGAAGAGTATTTTATAAAGGATAAACCAACATCATCAATTCTAGCTATTATATGAAATACATTTGAGGCTTCTGAACAGCTTATATCAAATACAATTTTTAGAATATACAAAGTATTTGGAGAAAATGAATAGTTTACTATTATATCATTTCTGTATAGATATCCAATTGATGTTCCAATCCAGCCACTTCCATTATTATCATCACTATATAAAATAGCAAGATCATTTCCATAATTATCAGCTAATATTAGCTTTACAGAATTTAATTTTACATTACTGAAATTACCATAGTTATATGCTTGACTAGGTGATAATTCAAATTTCCATGAAAAACTTGCTTTAACTTCATCCCATGATAATGGAGATGTAAAGTTTGTATAAAATGTTATATTCATTCTATAGAATGAATAATCAAAGTATTTATCATCTATTTCACATTTAAAACATCCTCCAGCACTACCATAGGGATTTCCATTTGATGAATCATAATTTGGTCCAATAATTTTTAAAAGACCAATTGGATAAATTGAACCATAAAGTATTTGATTTGTACTATTTAACCAAATAAAATCTATAGAAGAAGCTAATGGTCTATATATAGAATTTGGAAGAGAGAAATTAGTACCATTATAATATAAAAATTCTCCTGACCATGTTCCATTATAATATCTATAGTATATTCCTGACGGATTTTGATAAATTACATATATCCTATCATTAATACAAGTAATTGTTGGATATCTCATTGATGTTGAAGAAGGAGAAATATTTACTTGTATATTACTAGATGTAAAGTAACCAATAAATGAGTAACCAGTTGAGCTATAAGTTGTTGCAAATATTACCCAATTATTATAAAATTCTGGAGCAGAAGATAGTTCATCAAAGTTTACACCTGATGCTATTGTAGTAGGTGTAGCAGGATTTGAGCTCATTGCCCCCCAGTTTCCAGTATCAGGATTCCATCTGTATATTCNATTACAATATAAATTTGAANNATCTCTTCTAATGAAGAATATGTATATATTATTTGTATTTGGTTGAATTGTCATTGATATTCTAGTTTCTGCAGTTGCAGATGCTTGATATATAGTATCTGGANTTGTNCTTGTTCCAGCATAATTATACCAGCTTGATGTTAAAGATGGATCATAATTAGGAAGACACCTAAGAAATAAAACTTGCAATCTGTTTTTACCTGAAGGTGCTTGATAATACCAAGCAATAGCAGGACGTTCATCCTTAGAAGAATATGTACGAAAAGAAAAGTCGTATGATTGAATAATCCATGTATTTCCACCATCATTACTATAAGCAGCAGTTCCATTTGCATAGCTATCACTTGTACTTCTATACCATATCCAGTAATTACTAGATGTGGAATTAGTTGAATAAACTACAATCCAATATGTTTCTGAAGTATTGAGATAAGCCGGTTGTTTGAAAATACAATCAAACCATTGTGCTGACGCTACATCATTAACTCTACCGAAATCAATTCTTCCAGATGTAATTATTCCAGATGAAGACATATCAGGATACGAGCCATTACTCTTTCTTATCTCAATATAAAGATGATCATTAGGAGAACCACTTCTGTATAAATATAACATTACTCCACTTAATACACTAGATGATGATTTGAAGGATTGAGCATAATAGTAATTACTATAAACATTAGAAGAACTACTTGTAGAATAAAAACTTTGATCTAGAGATGTTAAATAT
>QNVI01000013.1 GCA_004348015.1 Thermoproteota archaeon
TTTATTTCACCAAATAAATACTTTCTTCAAATGCTCCTGCAAAGAAAAGAGAAAGCATTAATGGAATAGAGAATTTCAAATCATTAATGTATTCATCAAAATCATTATTTCTCAAGTAATTTACTATTGGAAATACTGTAAATATTAATGCAAAAAATTCAAAGAAATAAAAGAAAGCAAAACCAAATATTCTTAATCCTAATCCAATATAGAAGCAATTTAATGAAAGATTTGCTAATAATCCAATAATAAGTAATATTCTTCCTATTTTTTCTAATTTTTCATATCTTTTATCAATTTTCCATTTAAAGTATTTGCATAAAGAAGGAAGATATTCAATTATTATTGGAATTGAGAAGAATAATAAGAATAATGAATTATGTAAGAAAATATTTATTGCATTTGAAATATAATTAATATAAATTGGAGATTTTGTTTCTTTCTCTGGAATAATATTTACAATAGCAGTTTTTATTGCTTCATCTGTTTTATTGAAGATTTCTAAAGATTTTTCAACAGGCTTAATTGCTTCTTTTATTGGTTCTGGGACTCTTCTATTTGGTTGTAAAATATAAGAGAAATCTGCATAGAAAAATCCAATTATTAAAAATAATATTGCTACATCAAAAACAATTAATAGATTTTTTATTCTATTTTCTTTCATTTTTAATCACCAAAAACATCATATTTTGAAATATAATATGTGAATGTGAAATTGAATGTTCTAAATTGATTTGTTTCGATTATTCTATAAGTAATGAATATCTCTCCTTGTAATTCTTTATCATAATCTTCTTCCTTAAATTCTGCTTTAATTTTTTGAATGTCTAATAAAGCTCCAATATCAAATAATGCAGTTCTATTTAATGGAGTTAAAATATAACATTCTTTTTCTCTACAATATTCAGGAAGACTTTCTCCAAGTAATTTCTCTTCTGATAATCCTCTCCCTTTCATTATGATGAAGCTTTTATCAATTAATATTGAATGCTCTCCTGTATTTGTAATGATAAATTCCAAAGTAATGTATGTTTTTCTCTCTTTTCCTATACCATAATACCAAAGGAAAGCATGTTTTCGAATAGTTATTAAAGCTTCATCTTCAATTATTCTATAAGTTGTTGTAGAAATTGAAGTTTCAGTTTTTGTAGTAGTTTTAATTAATGTAGAAGTTTCTGTTTTAGTTAATGTTTCTTTTTCTGTAATGTATGAAGTTTTTGTTTCTTTATAAGTTGTTGGAATATATGAAGTGTAAGTAATTTCTTTAGGTTTTATGAAGAAGCCATAGTATAGAGATGCAAGTAATAAAATTGAAACGATAATTGTTGAGATTAAACTAATTTTTTGTTTCATTCTAAAGATCACCTATTAATCAAAACTTGCTTGGTAACGGTAACCATCGTATTTTTTCAAGTCTTACTGTAGCATTTGTTATTTTCCATTCATTATTAATTTTGTATGGAATGATTATAGTATAAATTGCTCCTTCTGAAACTTTAGTTAGATCGATATGTGATGTATTTCCCCAAAAGCCAACCCATTCAAGTGCATTACGATAAGGAGATGATGGTGAATAATTCATTATCATACTTTCTCCCTTTATTAAATATTTTAGTATAGCTCCTTGCCACTTTACCATGACAAGATCAGGACTTTCATCTATTATTCCTACTCCCTTTACTCTTATTAAACCAGCATCAATTACTAAATTTTCATTACCAAGATAAATTGGAGTAAGATAGAAATTAAGGCTATTTACTATTCTATCTTTATCACCCCCATATACTGCCCTAAGATTTACATCCCCTGTTCCTATGTCAGCAAGTATTATAAAATCTTCCTTAATTTTAGTTGTAATAGTTATGAGAGTGGTAATAGTTGTAGGGACAGTAGTTGTAAATGTAGTTGGAGGAATTGTATAAGTATGTGTTATAGTTGAATATTGAATATTTGTTAATGTAATTGTATACGTTTTTTCTTCTATCTTCTCAGAAATAACGGTTGTAGTTGTTGTTTTTGGCTTACTTATACTCATTATATTAAATACTAAAGATATTGCTAAAAATAAGGCAAGAATTGAAATTATAGCTATCATTTTTATACCTTTCATACAATATCACCTTTATGTTATTTTTCGCATAGTGTATATTCCATATAGATCCATTTTTGCTTCAGGATTATCAGTAGTAAAAATAGCTTCAAAGTTTAATTCGATATAAATTAAATTACCATTACCATCGTATTGTTCGTTAGACTTGCCTAAATAATAAATATCTCCATTTCCATGATTTTCAGTTCGCCATCCAAAACCTGTAATTTTCCAACCTGCATCTGCTTTTAGTTTAGCTCCCCATCCTTGAACTGCTCCATCTTTCCTAACAGGATGCCATTCAAAAGTGGATTCTTTTTCTTCTGAAGCAGTAGTAGGAGGAGTAGTTGTTATAGTAGTTGTATAAGTCACAGTTGTAGTAGTAGGATTGCTTACTTGTCCTTTATCTCTTCCTTCAAAGAATCTTTTCAATTTATAATTTCCAAACATTGCAAATGTTATTGAATTTGAAGTTGTTTCCAATATTTTCCTTATTTCATTTCCA
>QNVI01000014.1 GCA_004348015.1 Thermoproteota archaeon
TANNACCAAAGAGAGTACACGTAATAATTATAGCAAAAAAGTAACATTAAGTTATATAAACTTATATAAAATTAAAAACAGCAACCAAAGGCTTATTTTTATCTTTTTAATATTATTATATTAATGAAGTTATCAAAGAATCAATTGATAAGAGATATCGCTCTACAAAGAATTGAAAATCTATTCAATCTTGCAATTAATAATATAAAGTCTAATCCTTCTCTTTCACATAGATATATAGAAATAGCCATTAAGATCTCACAGAGAACCAGAGTGAAGATTCCAAGAAATTTAAAATATTTTATATGTAAATCTTGTCATTCTTTACTATATCCTGGAATAACTTCTCGTATAAGAATATCACCAAGAAGAAATCCACATATAGTGGTTACATGTATGGTGTGTGGTAGAATAAAACGTTATCCAATTTCTAAAAAGAAATAATTGATATGGATTAAAAATATATTTAAGCGTTTTATTTTGGGTTTAGGGGAGAGATAGTTGGCACAATTTGTTCCAGCAGATAAATTAATTCATGCATTAGCAGAATATCTTAAGGAGAATGTTAAGGAGATTACGCCACCTACTTGGTCATATTATGTAAAGACAGGTAGACATGCTGAGAGAGTTCCTACTCAACCAGATATTTGGTATATTAGATGTGCTTCTCTTTTAAGACGTATATATCTTGAAGGTCCTGTTGGAATAGAACGACTTAGAACTGTTTATGGAGGAAGAGCAAAGAAAGGGATGATTAGAGAGCATTTCTATAAAGCTAGTGGATCATGGATAAGAAAACCATTACAACAACTCGAAAAGGCTAATCTAATCACTAAATTGGATAAAAAAGGTCGTATAGTAACTGATAAAGGAAGAAGTATAATTGATAGGATTTCTTTTAAACTATTAAAAGAACTTCAAAAAGAAAAGCCTGAATTAGCAAAATATCTTCCAATAAAAGAAGAAAGGTGAGAGCTTGTCAGAGAACTTTGACGATGTTGAACTTATAAAACGAAGAAAACTCATTGAATTACAAAGAAGAATAGCAGAGGAAAAAAGAAGAAGGGAAGAAGAAGAAAGAAAGCAAAATATATTAAGAGTTATATTAACCCCTGAAGCTAGAAGTAGATTAACAAATATAAGAATGGTTAAACCAGAATTTGCAGCTCAATTGGAGCTTCAATTGATAAGCTTAGCTCAACAAGGTAAATTACCTATACCACTAACAGATGAACAACTTAAGAGTATATTAATGGAATTACAAGAAAAAAAGAAAGATATAAAAATTACATGGATGTGAGAAACCATGGCAAGTAATAAACATCTTTCAAAAAAGAAACGTTTAATAAAAATATGTAAGCAAAATAGCGCTGTTCCTATATGGGTAGTTGCAAAAACCAAAGGAAAATTTAGACGTCATCCAAAGCTTCGTAATTGGAGAACTACTAGAATAAAACTATAGAGGTGAATATATGAGCTCTGAGATCATTGAAGAAAAAACAGTTACTATTAATTTAAGAAAAGCTTATTTAGCATCTGGAAAGAGAGCTGCACCAAGAGCTATTAACATTATAAGAAATATTGCAAAAAAAATTGCAGATACTGATGAGATAAAAATAAGTAATGAGGTTAATATGGCAATTTGGTCAAGAGGAAAAGGAAAAACTTTAAGAAAGATATCTATAAAAGTTCAAAAACTAAAAGATGGAACAGCTAACGTAATTTTAGCAAGTTCCTAACTTTGGAGTGATTTTTTTGCCAAGTCTTCGCACGTCATTATATGGCAATCCAAATGTTGGTGCATTTATATTTGCTACAGATAATTTTGCATTAGTACCTCCAGATTCGCCTCAAAAATTTATATCAGAAGTATCAAACACTCTAAAAGTTCCAGTTTATAAAACTACAATTTGTAATAGTGTTCTTTTAGGTATATTTATTGTTGGTAATTCAAATGGTATTTTAGTTCCATATAATGCAAAAGAAGAAGAAATTTCTTTTATAAAAGAAGTAGTAGATCTTCCTGTATTTCAATATAATGGAAAGGAAAATGCTCTTGGAAATATGATATTATTAAATGATAAAAAAGCTATTGTAGGACCAAAAACAAGTGAAGAACTCAAATCAATATTATCTAATGAACTTAAAGTAGAAGTATTTGAGTTAAGTATTGCAGGAATATCCCTCCCTGGTGTTTGTGCAGTTATTAATAGTAAAGCTATACTATGCCATCCTCATATTATGGAAGAAGAAAAATCTAAATTAGAAAAAATTTTTAATAAATCTGTTTATCCATCTACAGTTAATCGTGGATTTCCGTATTTAAGAATTGGAATGGTAGCAAATTCCTATGGAGTTGTGGTTGGTGATATGACTACTGGTCCTGAAATAGCTCATATAGAAGCATCATTGGGGGTTACTGAATAATGGAGGAGAAATTATTTTTAGTAGAAGGTAAAGTAAAAATGGGCTTTCAATGGACAAAATTTAAAAAATCAATTAAAGCAATAAGTAAAAAAATGGCAATTGAGAAACTATTCTGTGAATTTGGTGGAAATCATAAATTAAAAAGATTCCAAATTAAAATTGATAATGTGGTGGAAAAAAGTGAGTAATAATGAAACACAAAAAGAAGATATAAATGCTTTAGTTCTTGAGCTTTCTAATTTACAATCTTATGCTGAAGCTTTACGTCAACAAATAGAATTAAGTAGTACAGCTATTATGGAATTAACTATAAGCAAATCATCTCTTGAAGAAATAAAGCGAAGAGGCGGAAATGCTGAAGTATTAGTCCCTATTGGAGCTGGTAATTTTATAAGAGCTTCTATAAAAGATGTAAACAGTGTTATTGTTAATATAGGTGCGAATGTATCTATCGAAAAGGGAATAGATGTTGCTATTAGTGATATTGAAGAAAAAATTAAAAAAGTACAATCTCAAATGGAAAATTTAAGAAGTCAATATATTCAAGTTGTCTCAAGAATTGAAGAGCTTCAAGTAAAGATTAATGAACTTTCGGAGAAAAAATAATGTTTGAAAAACTCAAAAAAGTTTTTTCCTCTTTTGTAGAGGAGATTACTACAAAACATATAAGTGAAAAAGATATAGAGTCTTATCTTTGGGAATTACAAATTTCTCTTTTAGAATGTGATGTTGCTCTTCCTGTAGTTGATGAAATTATTTCTAAAATTAAAAATAATCTAATAGGAATGAAAATTAAAAGATCTGAAGATATTTATTCTTTAATAAAGGGAACATTAAGAAAAATTTTAATGGAATCTTTTACTACAATAGATTTAATATCATTAATCTCTTCTTCAAAAAAGCCATTTGTGATAATGTTTTTAGGTGTGAATGGCACAGGGAAGACTACGACTATTGCAAAAATAGGAAAATACTTAACTGATAGAGGATTTAAAGTGATATTCTCATGTAGTGATACCTTTAGGGCAGGAGCAGAAGAACAACTAGAAACTCATGCTAAAAGACTTGGAATAAAAATGATAAAACATAAATATGGTGCAGACCCTGCAGCTGTTGCTTATGATGCTATTTCTTATGCTAAAGCAAATAATATTGATGTTGTACTAATTGATACTGCTGGAAGAATGCAAACTGATAGAGGATTAATGGACGAACTTCAAAAGATATATAGAGTTACTAAACCAAATATTACAATATTTGTAGGAGATGCTTTAACTGGTAATGATGCATTAAATCAAGCTCAAGAATTTAATAATTTTGTTCCAATAGATGCTATTATTCTAACTAAAATAGATGCTGATGCAAAAGGCGGTGCTGCAATTTCTATATCTTATGTAATAAAAAAACCTATAATTTTTCTTGGAGTAGGTCAAAACTATGATGATCTTAAACAATTTGATCCAGAATGGATAATTAATAATATATTTTCTAAATAAAAATAAATATTTATGAGATACAATGTAAGAAGTATGAAAGGGAGAGATTTACTAACACTTTCAAATTTCACTAGAGAAGAAATTAAAGAAATTCTTAAGTTAGCCTCTGAAATGAAATATTTATTGAAAAGTGGAAAATACGTCATACCATACTTAAATGGTAAGAGTATATTTCTTTTATTTCAAAAACCATCTACTAGAACAAGATTATCTTTTGAAGTTGCTATTCATCAATTGGGTGGTTTTCCAATTTATATAAATTGGAATGAACTTCAAATTATAAGAGGAGAAAGTTTAGAGGATACTGTAAGAGCTATAAATGCTTATTGTGATGCTATTGTGGCAAGAGTTTATAAACATTCAGATTTAGAAACTATTGCTGATATTTCAAGAATTCCTGTAATAAATGCTTTAAGTGATTTAGCACATCCATGTCAAGCTCTTGCAGATTGTTTAACAATAATTGAGAAAAAAGGAAAAATAGAAGACATAAATGTTGTCTTCATTGGTGATGGTAATAATAATGTTTGTAGATCTCTTTCAGAAGCAGTATTAAAACTTGGAGGAAATATGATCATAGTCTCTCCAAAAAAATACCAAATTGATCCTTCATATGCTGAATTTATTAAGAAAAATGCATATAAAAATTCATCATTAATATTAACTGATAATCCTATAGAAGGTGTAAAAGAGGCTGATGTAATATATACTGATGTATGGATATCTATGGGTCAGGAAAGTGAAAGTGAAGAAAGAATGAGAGAATTTAAAAAATATCAAGTTAATTCTGAATTACTTAGTTTTGCTCCTAATGATGTTATTATTATGCATTGCCTACCTGCTCATAGAGGATTAGAAATAACTGATGATGTTATAGATGGTAAAAATTCTGTTGTTTGGGATCAAGCAGAAAATAGACTTCATGTACAAAAAGCAATTCTAACTTTATTAGTATAAAAATTGAGTATATGGTGAAATTATTGAAATTACTAATATATTCAAAAGATGATCCTGCTGGAATAAATATTGCTTCACATCTTATTAATGAAATAAATTTTGATAAAATAAAGATGAAAGATTTTTATGTTTATTCTTATAAGGATGTTATTCTTTTTCCTGTGGAAGGCTCATTATTGGATTTAAATATTAATATTGATGGTGTGGAATGGGCATTATTTCTTTCTAAACATAAAAGCGAATCCAAAAAGTTATGTCTAACAGTTCACACACCTGGAAATTTATATGAAAAAAATACTATGGGAGGACGACCAAATGAAGTTGCAATTTCCAATCCTCCTCTTCAATGTAATCTTTTAAAAGCACTTAATACTATTTCTAATGAAAAATTGAACATGAATATTGAAGTAACTATAGAAGCAACTCATCATGGTCCTACTGACTTGAAATTTCCGGTAACATTCATAGAAATTGGAAGTGATGAAAATGCATGGAAAAATGAACTATTAGGAAGTATTGTAGCAAAAGCAATTTCTGATGTAATAAAATCCCCATTGATGGTAGCTCCTGGTGCCATAGGAATAGGTGGAGGACATTATTCTGATAAGTTTACTAAAAAAATATTAGAAGAAAGCGCATTAATTGGGCATATAATTCCAAAATATGCAATGATTGAAGGCATGAATCCTATTATGATTGTAAAATGTATGAACAAAACTTTTGGTGGTTGCTCAAAAATATATGTAGACTGGAAAGGAACACCCTCTCAATTTAAAAATATTATAAAATCAATTGAAAATATTGAAATAATAAAAATATAAAAAGTGAAATAAAATATATTGTATGATTTGTGGAAAGCTTTAAATTAAACTTTCTATTTTCCAATAGAATTGGATGGATGAAATAAATGGAAAGATCAGAAATTTTACGTTCAATAATGAGAATACTAAGGCTTTCAAGAAAACCTGATTTAGAGGAGTTTAGACTATCTTTAAGGATATGTTTATTAGGAATAGGAATTGTTGGCGTTTTTGCCTTCATTATACAGCTTATCTCTACTTTAATAATTGGATTTGGTGGTTGAGTATATGACTAGAATATTTGCTGTAAGAACTACTGCAGGTCAAGAAAAAAATGCTGCACTTCTAATTGAACGTAGATGTATTTCTAAAAAAATAGCAGTTAAGGCCATAATGTCCCCTCCTGATGTTAGTAGTTATATTTTTATTGAAGCTGATGGTCCAAATATTGTTAGTTTGGCTATAGAAAATATAAAACATGTAAAAGGTTGGGTTTCTGGAAAAGTAGAACTTGAGGATATAATGAAATTTTTAATTCAAAAACCAGTTATCGAATCTATTAATGTAAATGATAAAGTAGAAATAGTTTCAGGTCCATTTAGAGGTATGCAAGCTAAAGTAACAAGAGTTGACAAATCAAAAGGAGAAGTTGTACTCGAATTACTTGAAGCTCCATATACATTACCTATAACACTTCGTGCAGAACAAGTAAAGATAATATCTAAAAGTGAAACTCCAAAACAAGAAGTTAAACAAGAAGATAAAAAAAGTGATATATTTGAAGAATTTTCTAAATTGGAGGAATAGACTATGGGAGCAAAGAAAACATTTAGTTTTCTTATTGATGGTGGAAAAGCAACAGGAGGCCCTCCTATTGGACCATCTCTTGGCCCTCTAGGTGTAAATATATTACAAATTGTTAATACAATAAATGAAAAAACAAAAGAATTTGAAGGCATGAAAGTTCCTGTTAAAGTGATTATAGATCCAGAAACTAAGGGATTTGAAGTCGAGGTAGGTGTCCCTAGTACTTCAGCTTTAATTGTAAAAGAGCTTAAAATACAGAAAGGTGCAAGTAATGTTAAAACTGAAAAAGTTGGAAACTTAGATATAAGAACTGCTATTAAAATTGCAAAAATAAGATATCCTCTATCTCTAGCGAAAACTTTAAAATCTTGCTTAAAGGAAGTTGTTGGTACTTGCCTTTCTATGGGTGTTACTGTTAATGGCAAAGATCCAAAGGAAGTTATAAAAGAAATAGATGAGGGCGTTTATGATGATATAATTAAGGAGATGGAGGAAGAGTAATACCATGTTAGATATCAATTCCATAATTTCATTAGTAGACGAAGCAAAAAAGAATTCAAAAAAACGTAATTTTCTACAAAGTATTGAGTTAATAGTAAATTTAAAAGGAATAGATGTTAAAGCTCCAGAAAATAGAATTAATGAAATAGTTACCTTACCAAATCCAATTGGAAAAGATATCAAAATTTGTGTAATTGCTGATGGTGATTTAGTAACCAAGGCAAAACAATCTGGGGCAGATCTTGTAATTACAAAACAAGAATTAGAAGGATATGCAGGTGATAAAAAATTAATTAAAAAATTAGCAGAAAGTTATGACTTTTTCATAGCAAGAGCAGATTTAATGGCAATGATAGGTAAAATTTTTGGTTCAGTTCTAGGTCCAAGAGGTAAAATGCCAGATCCAGTCGCCCCTACTGCAAATATAGAAAATATTATTAAAAATTATCGTAATGCAGTAAGAATAAGAATTCGTGATCAACCAGTTATTAAATGTAGAGTAGGATTAGAAAATATGGATTCAAAGACTATTGCTGAAAATATAATGGCGGTACTTAATGCTATTGATAGAAGAATAAAATTAGATCAATTTTTATCCTCAATTATTGTTAAAACTACTATGGGTAAACCTGCAAAATTAAAAGTGATGTGATGATAAAATGATGAGAGCCTCACTTGAGAAAAAGAAAAAAATTGTGGATAAACTAGTCTCCTTATTCCAAAAATATCCTACATTTTTAATTGCAGATTTGTATAAACTAAAAGCAAAACATATCCAAAGTATTAGAAAGAATTATAGAGGAAAAATAGAAATCATTGTAGCCAAGAACACACTAGTAAGAAAAGCATTAGAAAGATTACCTCAGTTTTCTAAACATATAGATGAAATATCTAAGTACCTTAAGGGGCAAAATCTATTAATCTTCTCTAATTTAGATCCATTTTCTTTATTTCTAATGTTTGAAAAAAACAAAATTCCATCTGCAGCATCTCCTAATGATATAGCTACCGATGATATAATAGTACCTGCAGGAAATACAGGTCTTCAACCAGGTCCAATTTTAAGTAAATTTGGGGCTCTAAAAATACCAACAAAAATACAAGATGGTAGTATTTGGATTACAAAAGATGTTGTTGTTGCAAAAAAAGGAGAAGTAATTTCTACTGATCTAGCAGATATATTAAATAAACTTGGTCTTAAGCCAATAATGGTTGGTATTAAAATTAAGATGGCATATGATGGAGATGTTATTCCAGGAGATGTTCTAGCTATTGATATAGAGCAATATAAGAAAGAAATTATAACAGCAGTGCAATATGCAATTAATCTATCAGTTAATGTAGTATTCCCAGTAAAAGAGAGTCTTCCAATTATATTATCAAAAGCATACATTAATGCAAAAACCATTGCAACAAAAATCATTGCTCCTATTCCTGAGGTAATAAAAGAAGTTTTACCCTTGGCAGTAATTCAAAGCAAAAAATTATCAGATGAGTTATCTAAAAAACACCCAGAAATTTTTTCATGATAGCAAAGGATTTAAGTATATTTTTCTTCCTATAAAATGCTTTATTGGGGGTGATTAAAATCGAATATATTTACGCAAGTCTCCTCCTCCATAGTGCAAAACAGCCTATAAATGAAGAAAATCTGACTAAAGTATTATCAGCATCTGGCATAAATGTAGATAAAACTAGAGTAAAGGCAATTGTTGCTGCTTTAAGTGAGATAAACATTGATGAAGTAATAAAATCTGCTGTAGCAATGCCAGTAGTAAGTGCACCAGCTCAGCCTCAACCAGTAGAAGAAAAGAAAGAAGAAAAGAAAGAGGAGGAGGAGAAGAAGGAAGAAGAAAGTGTAGAAGGATTAAGTGCCTTATTTGGTTAACTCCTTCTTTTTACTTTCTACTATACTAAGAGATGATCTACTTGATAAATGAAGAAGTGTATAGGTTAAATTTCTTTATGGAAAATGGATTTGTGAGAAAAGAATGTAAGTCTTGTAAAAGACATTTTTGGACTCTTGATCCAGATAGAGAATTATGTGGCGACTCTCCTTGTGTTCCTTATTATTTTATAAAAAATCCTCCTACAAGAAGAGCATATAATATAAATGAAATGCGTGAAGAATTTTTATCATTTTTTGAGAAGAAAAATCATAAACGTATTAAACGTTATCCTGTCATTGCAAGATGGAGAGATGATATTTTCTTTACAATCGCATCTATAGCATGCTTTCAACCTCATGTTACAAGTGGCGAAGTTCCTCCACCTTATAATCCTCTTGTAATATCACAACCATGTATTAGAACTACTGATATTGGTAATGTAGGAAAAACTGGTGGTAGACATTTAACAATATTTGAAATGATGGCCCATCATGCTTTTTCTTCTAAAGAGAAAGAAATATATTGGAAGGAAGAAACTGTAGCATATCATCATGAATTTTTAACAAAACAACTTGGAATTCCTGATGATGAAATAACATATATTGAACATTGGTGGGAAGGAGGAGGCGATGCAGGTCCTGATCTTGAAGGAATTGTCAGAGGCTTAGAATTATCAACACTTGTATTTATGGAATATAGAAAAGTCGGGAATACCTATGAGAAATTACCATTACGTATTGTAGATACTGGATATGGATTAGAAAGATTTACATGGATTTCTAAAGGCTCATCTACAGCTTTTGAAGCTATTTATGGAGAACTTTTTGATAAATTCTTAAAGAAATTCAATTTAGAAAAACCTGATGAGAAAATATTATGTGAAGCAATGAAATATTCAGGTATGGTTGATGTTACAGATAGCAATTCTTTAATGGAATATAAATTAAGGGTTTCAAAATCCTTGGGAATGGATATAGTATCTATTGAGAGAATAATCAGACCTTTTGAAATTGTAATGGCTATATTAGATCATACTAAAACTATTGTTTTTATGTTAGGAGATGGGCTTGTCCCTTCTAATGTTCAAGCCGGATATTTTGGTAGATTTTTCATAAGAAGAGTTAAAAGATTAATGGACATGTTAAAGGTCTATGTACCTATTTCTGAATTATTATATATGCAATTACTTTATTGGAAGGATCAATTTCCTGAACTTATGGAAAAATCAGATTATATACTTCATGTAGCAGAATTAGAAATTTCGCGTTATGAAAAAACAATAGAACAAGGTAAAAGTATAATAAGTAAATTAATTAAAAATGAGGAAATCCAAAAAAATGCATCTATTCCTGTTGAGGCATTATTGAAATTATATGATTCCCATGGTTTACCTCCTGAAATGGTTAAGGAATTTGCAGAATCCTATGGTATAAAAGTTGAAATTCCAGAGGCATTTGATGCTATGGTATCAGCTTTACATTCTTCTACATCTACAAAAAAAGAAGAAGATATATTACAAGGGATTCCATCTAGTTTACCACCAACAGAACTTGTATTCTACTCAGATCCAAAATTAAGATCTATAAAAGCCAGAGTTCTGTATTCCGATAATAATAGAGTTGTACTCGATAGAACAATATTTTATCCAGAAGGTGGAGGACAATTAAGTGATATAGGTGTAATGATTGATAATGGAAGAGAAGTAAAAGTCTTAAATGTTAAAAAGTCACATGGAATTGTTGTACATTTTGTTGATAAACCCATAGAAATTGGTAGAGAAGTAGAATGTTTTATAGATTGGCAAAGGAGGAAAATATTATCAAAACATCATTCTGCTACTCATATTCTCATAGGAGCAGCAAGAAGAGTTTTAGGTGATCATGTATGGCAACATGGTGCACAAAAGGATGTTGATAAAAGTAGGCTAGATATTACTCATTTCGAAAAAATTAATGATAAACAATTAAGGGAGATTGAAAATCTTGCAAATAAAGTAATTCAGGAATGCAGGCCAATAAGAGTATACTTTGAAGATAGAAATATAGCAGAACAAAAATTTGGTATTCGTATTTATCAAGGAGGAGTAGTATATGGTCGAAAGATACGTATAGTCGAAATAGAGGATTGGGATGTTGAAGCATGTGGAGGTATCCATTGTTCAAATACTGGTGAAATTGGCTTAATTAAAATAATAAGAACAGAAAGAATTCAAGATGGTGTAGAAAGACTAGAATTTGTTGCAGGAGAACAAGCTATAAGATATATTCAATCACAAGAGGATCTATTAAATGAATTATCAAAAATCTTGAATACACCAATTGAACATATAAGGAAAACTACTATCAATTTAGTAGAAGAGTTATCTAAGTCAAGAAAATTAATAGAGTCTCTTAGAGAGAAAATTGCACAATCACTTTATTCAAATCTTAAACCAGAGGTCATAAATGGATTTCAATTATATTATGGAATTTTTGATCTTTCTCATGAGGAATTACTTAAATTAGCATCATTTATAATAAAAAAAGATAATATGAGTATTACTATATTTATTTCAAAAATAGATGGAACTGTAATATCAATGATCGGAAGTGAAGCTATGAAGAAAGGAATTAATGCAGGAAAAATAGTAAGTAATTTCGTATCTATGTTTGGTGGTAAAGGGGGAGGTAAGCAGGATATAGGTCAAGGAAAAATTCCATTATCCAAGATCCAAGAGATAGATTTTCATAAAATAAAAAATTCAATTAATGATATGGTGATAAAATGAATTGGAAAGAGATTGAAGAAAAATGGCAAAAAAGATGGTTTGAATCTAAAATTTTTGAATCTAATCCTGATCCATCTCGTCCAAAATTCTTCATAACTGTAGCATATCCTTATCCTAATATGCCCCAACATATAGGCCATGCTAGAACATATTCATTAGCTGATGCTTATGCTAGATATAAGAGAATGAGAGGATATAATGTACTTTTCCCAATGGGTTTTCATTATACTGGTACTCCTATTCTTGCTCAAAGTAAAAGAATACAAGCAAACGATAAAGAATTGATTGAACAATTCAAAAGTTTAGGTGTAGATGAAGAAACAATAAAAACATTTGTTTTACCACTAAATATTGCTAAGTATTTTCATAGAGACCTAAAATTAGGAATGCAAGAAATGGGTTATTCTATTGATTGGAGAAGAGAATTTACTACTATTGATCCTCCTTATAATAAATTTATAGAATGGCAATTTTATAAATTAAAAGAGAAGGGATATATAACAAGAGGCTCACATCCAGTTGGTTGGTGTCCTTCTTGTAAAAATCCTGTTGGTCAGCATGATACGAAAGGTGATCTAGAACCAGAAATAGGTGAATTTACTGCTATTAAGTTTATATTTAATGATGCCTATCTTCCTACAGCTACTTTGAGACCTGAGACAATTTTTGGTGTCACAAATATATGGATAAATCCAAAAGCAGAGTATTTAGAGGTTTTATTAAATAATGAAAAAATGATAATAAGTGAAAAAGCTTTTGAAAAACTAAAATATCAATTTACTAAGCTAGAATTTATTAAGAGAATTAAAGGAAGCGACCTAATTGGCAAGTATGCAATTAATCCAGTAAATGGAAATAAAGTTCCTATTTTACCTGCAGATTTTGTTGATCCTGATAATGCTACAGGAATAGTAATGTCTGTTCCAGCTCATGCTCCATATGATATGCTTGCTATATTAGATCTGAAAAAGGATCCAAAAGGAATAAGTAGTGAAATATTATCATCGATAAATCCTATTCCCATAATAGAGACTCCCAATATGTCTACCATACCAACAATAGAAATTATTGAGAAATTTGGAATAAAAAATCAACTTGATTCAAAAGCAGAGGAAGCAACAAAAGAATTATACATGAAGGAATTTCATTTTGGTAAGATGCTTTCTAGTACTGGCAAATATTCAGGAATGCCAGTCAGTAAAGCTAGAGATGAAGTTAAAAAAGATCTTATAGAGTCCAACAAGGCATTTAAACTTTATGAAATTATAAATGGTCCAATATATTGTAGATGCGGCTCTAAGATAATTGTTAATATACTTAGTGATCAGTGGTTTATAAATTATGGTGATCCTGAATGGAAAAAAATTACAAAAGAACACTTAAATAATATGAATATAATTCCTAATGAATTAAAGAAAGAATTTGAAAATGTAATCGACTGGTTAAAAGAAAAAGCTTGTGCTAGAAGAGCTGGTCTTGGAACTCTTCTTCCTTGGGACAAAGAATGGATCATAGAAAGTTTATCCGATTCAACAATTTATATGGCATATTATACAATTGCAAGAATTATAAATGAAGAAAAAATAGATCCTTCTCTTTTAATACCTCAAGTTTTTGACTACGTATTTCTTGGAAAGGAGCTTACTTCATGTGTAGGCATAAAGAAAGAAATCTTAGAGGCAATGAGAAGAGAATTTCTATATTATTATCCATTAGATAGTAGACATTCTGGAAGAGATCTTATACCTAATCATTTAACCTTCTTCATTTTTAATCATGTAGCTATATTTCCAAAAGAATTATGGCCAAAACAAATAGTAGTTAATGGAAGCGTACTAATGGAAGGCAAAAAAATGTCAAAGTCTTTAGGGAATATCATACCATTAAGGAAAGCAATAAGAGATTATGGGGCTGATGTAATAAGAGTCTCAGTTCTTTCTACTTCTGAATTACTTCAAGATGCTGATTTTAGTCCTTCATTAGCAGAAAATATAAAATCAAGACTTGAAGAATTTTATGAATTTGCATTAAAATATGCAAATGCCCCCCAACTTAATAAAGAAGCTTTAGATGATATAGATAAATGGATTTTAAGTAGAACTCAGAGAATAATAGAACAAATAACAATCTCTATGGAAGCTTTACGTGTAAGAGAAGTCATACAAAATATACTCTATATATTTCCACAAGAAATAAATTGGTACATAAAACGTAAAAACAACAATCCTAATGAAAGTGTTATGAAATATATAATGGAAATTCTAATTAAATTATTAGCACCATTTGCCCCTCATCTGTGTGAAGAATTATGGGAAAAATATGGAAATAACAATTTTGTATCTATAGAGAAATGGCCAGAAATAGACGAATCTCTTATAAATATAAAATTAGAAGCATCTGAAGAATACTTAAGAAATGTAATAAATGACACATCTGAAATAATAAAAATTACTGAAATAAAACCATCAAAAATATATTATTGTGTAGCTCCAAAATGGAAATGGGATATTTATCTAAAAGTCATTCAATTAATTGAAGAAGGGATCGATCCCAAATTGATAATAAGGGAAATAATGAAAGATAAAGAAATAAGAACAAAAGGAGAAGCAATAGTTAAATTCATAAACTCCATATTATCATTAATAATTTCAATGCCAAAGGATTATAGAAGGAGAATACTTAACATTGGTATAATAAATGAAGCTGAAATTCTAAAAACTGACTTCATATCACGTTACTTTAATGCTCAAGTATATGTTGGAGAAGCATTTGAAGAAGTTCCAAAGAAGAAAATAGAACAAGCTATTCCTATGAGACCTGCTATATACATAGTATAAAGATTAAATATGTATATCAATAAAGAAGCTATTAATGATTTAAGATATCTCCTAAATAGAGGATATAATAAGAATTCCGCAATAAAATTTATTGGAGATAGATACCTACTTAATAAAAAACAACGTCTTCTTCTTTATAGGGCTATTTTTTCTGAAACTACAGCTAATATTCATAAATCAAAACTTGTTAATCCTAGTGAAATTAAGGACAATGTTTTACTAATAGATGGCTTTAATGTAATTTTAACTATTTCTAGTGCTATAGAAGGAAAACCAATTTATCTTTGTGATGATGGAATAATAAGAGATATCTCTGGAATATATGGTGTTATTTCAAAAAGAAATATTGATAGACCATTAGAAATTGTTATAGCAGAATTAAGCGAACTTAAACCAAAGGAAGTTATATTCTTTTTTGAGAAGTCAGTAAGTAAAAGTGGCGAGATAGCAAATAGAGTTCGTAATCTTTTAAAAGAAAATAAATTATATGGTGATGCAAGATTAGTACCTTCATCTGATTTCTATTTATCATCATTAAAAGGAATTGTTGCTACAAGTGATTCTATAGTAATAGAAAGATCAGAAAAAATCTTTGATCTTGCTGGTTATATAATAAATAAGTTAGGTATAAGACCAATAAGTCTAGATGGGCCCGCGGGGACTTGAACCCCGGACCTCCGCCGTGTGAGGGCGGTTTTAGGCTTCTGTGTCCTAACCAGACTAGACTACGGGCCCAGTTCAAGTATTAACATCGAGGTTTTCATATATGACTATACTATTTTATTTAATATATATTATAGAAACTATAAAATTGTTATAAATTTTTAAAATAACTATTAGTAAAATAACTATTAACGTCTTAATTCTCTTCTTTTTGGACGTAAATTCTTACTTCTACATCTTCTACATTTTTCTGCTTTTATTGAATTTCTTGCTCCACATCTCCTACAAATTTTAACGTATAATAAATGTTGTTGAGCAATTCTTTGTTTTTCTGGATCTTGTATTGGCATATTTAACACCAACTTTACTTACATCATTTTTTCACTTTATTATAAATTTTTCTAATATATTTATAAAAATAA
>QNVI01000015.1 GCA_004348015.1 Thermoproteota archaeon
CTACTCTGTGAGGGATCAAAAGCCTATATTAGTTGAAGCATTGAAAATGAAGGCTCTTCCCGATGGTAGCAACTTAAGATGTGGGGTCTATGGGGTGACCCTGAATGCCCCCAAGCCCAATGAAAATCCGAGTGGAATGCAGGGGAATAAGAATGAGGTAATGAAAAATTATATGAATCCATGTAAGAGCTGAGCCCCCTTTTTAGATGATAAATGAGAAGGATTGTTATGGAAATATTGAATATAGTACTAGCAAGATCTGCCTTAGAAACTATTCCAGAAGAAATAGTTAATCACCCATCAGTAAAAAAGTGGGCAGAAAGAAGAAGAAAAGATCCAAGAAAACTATTGTTAGATATGTCATATCATTATGCGGCAATGAGGGAATTAAAGGATTGGAATAAAAGAGGTAGACCAGATATTGTACATATTACATTATTGAATTTATTAGGAAGTCCTTTAAATAATGAAGGATTGCTTAGAGTTTATGTTCATACGTTAAATGATTATGTAATAACAATAAATCCTGAAATAAATTTACCAAGAAATTATTTAAGATTTGTAGGATTAATAGAACAATTATTTGAAATTGGGAGGGTTCCGCCAAAAGGAAATTGGCTTATGAAAATTGAAAAAAAGAAATTAGATAGACTTTTAAAGGAAATAAATCCAAGTAAAGTAATTATATTAACTGAAAAAGGAAAAAGAATTAAGCTTGAAAATTTCGGAAAGAAAATATTAAATGAAAAAAACCCATTAGTAATTATAGGAGGATTTCAAAGAGGAGAATTTAGTGAAGAAGATCTTAAATTAGCTGATGAAAAATATGCTATATATAAAAAATCTTTGGATGCTTGGATAATAGCATCTATGGTTGTACATGAAGTAGAAAGGGTGATGCAAATTGTATAATGAGTCAATAATAGAGGCTAGTAAAATCTTAAAGAGAGCTAATTATGCTATTGCTTTTACAGGCGCAGGAATTAGTACTGAGAGTAATATACCTGATTTTAGAGGAAGTCAAGGACTTTGGAAAAAATTTGATCCAAAGATGGCTTCTAGATCCTATTTCAAAGAAAATCCTGATGGATTTTGGGAATTTTATGCTAAAAGATATGAAGTAATTGCAAATGCACAACCAAATGATGCCCATAAGGCATTAGTGATATTAGAAAATAGTAATTATATAAAACATATAATAACTCAGAACATAGATAGGTTACATAGCAAAGCAGGTTCAAAATCAGTTATTGAACTTCATGGTAATATATTGATGAGTTATTGTGATTCTTGTTTTAGAGAGAAAAGCACAGAAGAATGTATTAAGGAATTTTATAAGACAAAAAAAGCACCAAAATGTGATTATTGTGGAGACCTTTATGAGACCTGCTGTAGTACTATTTGAAGAACCAGTAAAACTAATTGATGTTGCAATGGAAATAGCATATAGAAGTGATTGTTGTTTAGTAATAGGTTCATCTTTAACAGTATATCCTGCAGCATTTATACCAGAGATTATAAAAAGACAAGGAGGAGATCTAATAATAGTAAATTTTGATAATACGCCTTTAGATAATATTGCTGATATTGTAATAAAAGATAAGGCATCTACTGTTCTCAAGAAAATTATTGAAAATATGGAATTAAAATAGTGTGGTGCGGTCGCCGGGATTTGAACCCGGGATCCAAGGCTTGGGAAGCCTTTGTCCTAGACCAGACTAGACGACGACCGCTTAATTTTATATTATGAAAAGAGGTTAATAGATTTTTATGTTGACATAAAGTCTTCTGGTTTTGGTGGTTCTAATGGCAATCCCTTTCTTTCTCTTATTTTTCTTATTATATCCCTCATCATATTTGATGGTACTGGTGCCCATCTTGCAAATTCAGTACCCCAGAATGCTCTACCTGCAGTTGAACTTCTAAGCTGATCTGAAAGATCAAAAGTTTCTGCTACAGGTATTTCTGCTGTAACAAACATTATATTTCCACTTTGAGTTAAGGAGATAATTTTTCCACGTTTTCCTGCAAGTACTCTTGTAACACCACTAATATGATCCTGTGGAACTCTAATATCAAGTTTCAGTATTGGTTCTAATAATATTGGATTTGAAGTGAGAAAAGCTTGAAATAATGCATCACGAAAAGCTGGCATTATTTGAGCTGGGCCTCTATGTGCAGGATCTTCATGAATCATTGCATCAACTATTTTGACTAATAATCCTCTTATTGGCTCTCTCGCTAATGGTCCTTCTGCCATATTTAAACGAAATGCTTGAATTATAGTATCTTTCACTTCACGTAAGTACTGAAGACCTTTTGTTATATCGACAAGAACATTCACATAGGAGTCGATAGCCCAGATATTTCTAGCCATATCAGTATCCCAACCAGCTTGTTCACGTAATATCTTTGCTCTTTCACGTGGATCCATATCCTCATGAACAATGCCTTTTTGTATTAGTTCTATAGTTTTTTCATTTAAGGGTTCTACAGCTACGTATATCCTATTGTGTTTATTAGGAGATTTTCCTTCAAATACATTTGATGATTTTAATATAGCTTCTCTATAAACTACAATTGGTGGAGAAGTAGTAATTTCAATACCACCAGTTCTTTGTTTTAAATCCCAAAGTGCGATTTCAAGATGAAGACTGCCCATACCTGAAATTATGTATTCTCCAGTTTCTTGATTTATCTTTATAGATAATGTTGGATCTTCAATTGCCATTTTATGTAATGCATCTACTAATTTTGGTAGATCTTTACTATATTTTGGTTCTACGGCAATAGTGACAACAGGTTCACTAATATATTTCATTTTTTCAAAAGGAACAATATCTTTATTAGATGGTCTTACAAGAGTTTCTCCTGCTCTTATATTCTCTAATCCTAATAAAGCAACAATATTTCCTGCTGATATTTCATTAGTAACTTCTCTATAGGGTCCCATATAGAGACTTACTTGTTGTACCCTTCCTTCAGTTTTTGACATAATACCATAAAGAATTTCGCCTTCTCTTACTGTACCGGAAAAGACTCTACCAGTAACAACAGGACCTGCATGAGGGTCTACTACAACTTTATTTACACATATAACAAGAGGGCCATTCTCATCACATTCACACATAGCTTTACCTATTGGACTATTAAGATCTCCTTTCCATATTTTAGGTATTCTATATTTTTGAGCTTCTACAGGATTTGGTACATGATTTACTACCATGTCAAGAATAGCTATATGAAGTGGAAGTTCTTTTTGTAGATATTCTATATCATTTCTATTATAAGCATCAATAATATCTGAGAACTTCAATCCTTTTGATTGAATTATTGGTAATGTGAAGCCCCACTTATGTAATGCAGATCCAAAAGCTACTTGTCCTTTACTTGGATTTACCTTCCATTTATCTTTAAATTCTGGATCTGCATAAGTTTCTATTAATGCATTAAAATCCCTGATGATTTTCATAAGACGATCTTGTATTTCTTGTGGTGTAAGACGTAATTCCTTTATAAGACGATCTATTTTGTTTATATAAAGTAATGGTCTAACACGTTCCTCCATACTCTGTCTTATTACAGTTTCAGTTTGTGTCATTACACCTTCAACACTATCTACTACACATATACCTCCGTCCATAACTCTTAAAGAACGAGTTACATGTCCTGTAAAATCTACGTGTCCTGGCGTATCAACAAGGTTTATTACATAACTTTTTCCATTCCACTCATGTAATAGACTAATGTTTGCAGCTTTAACAGTCATTTGCCTTAACTGTTCTATTTCTACATAATCTAATGCTAGAGCTTGAGCTGCTACTTTTTGTGATATAATACCCGCTCCAGCTAATAGACTGTCAGATAATGTAGTCTTACCATGATCTACATGAGCTAAAGTACCAATATTTCTAATAAGCTCCTTATTCTTCATTAATTTTACAATTTCTTCAACTTGTCTATATTTTGGCAAATTTGACGCCCCGTAAAATGCGAATACTTAGCTATTTTTTAAATTTTTGCATATTACTCTATCGTGGCATGACGTTTTTTAAGATCTTGTTCTGTTTTTCCAAGTCTTTGCATTAATTCTGCAACTAAACTATCAAANAATACATTTAATGTAATTTCAAATAATGTGCCCAATGGAACTAATGGTTCATGTTCTCCTAGAATTTGTCTTATAGTATAATCACTTTCTGTAGCAATCTTTGTTCTTCCAGGTACAATAACTATATGATCTGCTATTTTTGCTAATGGAGAATCTCTATGTGATGTAATAGCTATAACCTTTGCACGTACTTCTTTTGCTGCAGAAGCTGCAGTTATAACAAGTCTAGTAGTTCCTGAGCCTGAAATAGCAATAACCACATCTCCTTCATAAACAGCAGGTGTTATGGTATCACCAAGTACATAAACATTAAATCCAAGATGCATTAAACGCATAGCAAAAGCTTTTCCTGCAAGTCCAGATCTCCCTACACCAACGATAAGAATTTTTCTATTATTTTGTAAAACATCTAAAAGAATGCTAATAAGTGTATTAACTTCAGAATCATTAATTATATCTGATGCCTTATAAACAAATTGACTTATTTCTTTCATAAATCGTTTTAATGAATTTTCTTTAATAATATTTATACTTGACATACGAGCATCCTATAATTTTTTAGGGATTTAAACCTATTGTATATTAAAAAATATTTTTAAAGATAAAAATGTAATAAAAACAATAATACAAATTATTATAAAAATAAAGTCTTTTTTGTTCATATTTAATGTATATAGAAAAGAACGGGTTTTAGATGCCCCAAAAGCTCTTGATTCCATAGCATCAGCAATAATTTCTGCTCTTCTTAAAGAAGAGATTATCAGAGGAATTAGAATAGGAATATATTTCTTTACTTTTTGGAAAATATTTCCTTTTTCAAATTCTAAACCCCTAGATTTTTGAGCATCTATTATAGTTTGGGCTTCTTTAGCCAAAGTAGGAACAAAACGCATTGCCATATTGAATGTAAGAACATATTCATAAGGTAATTTTAATTTGATCATAGATTGCATTAGATCTTCTGGAGATGTTGAAAGAAAAAAAATAGAGAAAATAGAAATTAGAGAAATGAATCTTATTGCCATTGCTATTGAAATTGTAATCGTATCTATGAAATTGCCTGTTGTCCAGAAAATTCCAATAAAATTAAATATAAATATAAAAACAATAAAGAATAAAGATCCTTTTATAGAAGTGGCCCATTTTTTTACTATCTTACCTAATATTGCTATAGGTAGAGAGGAAAGAAATACTAAAAATAGAATTATTGGATTTGTAAAGTATACAGTCAATATTGTGAATAATATTAAGTAAACTAATTTTGCTCTAGGATCCAATCTGTGAATTATTGAGCTTTCGCGTTTATATTCAAAATCAAATATATTCATTATTCTTTCCTCTCAATAATTTTTCTAATAAATGAGACTAATTTTTCAAAATTTATAGTAGGAGGATTTATATTGAGAGCTATTGAAATCTCTACTAATTGAGGAGGTAAAAGATAATTTTCTAACAATAGTTTACTGTCTGTTAATATTTCTTCTGTTGGGCCGTCAGCAATTATTCTTCCTTCTGACATTATTATACATTTAGGAATAAAATCGGCAACAAATTCTATATCATGAGTTACAATGATTACTGTTTTTCCTTCTTTATTTAATTTATTGATGAGATCAATTAGATTAAGTTTTTGATGAAAATCCTGACCAATAGTAGGCTCATCAAGTATTAAAATTGATGGGTCATAACATAAAACTGATGCAAGAGCTACTCTTTTCCTCTCACCACCACTTAACATAAATGGAGATTTATTTCTATACTTTATGAGATCTAATTCATGAAGAATTCTCTCTACTCTTTCTTTTATTTCATTTTCTGGAAAATTAAAATTGATTAAAGCAAACATTATTTCTTTTTCAACTGTTTCAGCAAATAATTGATGATCAGGATTTTGAAATACAAATCCAACATGTCTAGCCAATAATGCAACAGTTGTCTCCTTTGTATTCATATCAAGAACTTTAACATATCCCTTTTGTGGTTTTAAAAGACCATTTATATGTTTTATTAGTGTGGTTTTTCCTGCACCATTTGGTCCTATTATTGCTAATAATTCTCCTTTATTTATTTTTAAATTAATATTTTTTAGAATGTCCTTACCTGGTTGATATGAAAAAAACACATTATGAAATTCTATCATTTTTTCACCTTTAATATATCTGCNAATANACTAGGAGATAAAGGNCGTGAAGATAATCCTAATGTTTTTACAAGCTTTACAATTTTTGGAATACCAATACCTATTGACTCAATTGTATCAGAATATAATACTTCTTCAGGAGGGCCTATAGCAATAATTCTACCATCGTTCATTACTGCACATCTATCTGCCATTTTTGCTGCTATTTCTAGTCTATGTTCTATAAGTATTATTGTCATTTTATATTCTTTCTTTAAATTAAACAATAGATTAAGTATAGAATATGCACTAAACGGATCTAAATTAGATGTAGGCTCATCAAGTACTAGTATCTTCGGCTTCATAGCAAGAAGAGCAGCTATGGCTACTTTTTGTTGTTCACCACCAGAAAGTTCATATGGCGATCTTTCTCTTAGATGAGAAATCCCAACCATTGCCATAGCTTCTTCAACTCTTCTTCTTATTTCATCTCTAGGTAATCCAAGATTTTCTGGTCCAAATGCAATTTCTTTTTCAACAGATGTGCAGAATAATTCATTTTCTGGATCTTGAAAAACTAAACCAACATGTTGTGCTAATTCGTAGACTGGATGTTCTTTAGTAGATAAACCATCTACAATAACTTCTCCATTAAAATCACCATTATATGAATTAGGAATTAATCCATTTAAACACTTACATAATGTTGTCTTTCCGCAACCTGTTGGACCTGTTATCAACAAGAATTCTCCTTTATCAATTGAAAGATTGATATTATATAAGCTAGGTTTATCAGAATTGGCATACTTAAATGTAAGATTACGAACTTCTATAATCCCCATTTTAATCATTCCTATAAAAATCAATTATTTTTTAGTATCGACCTCACATATTAAATTTTTTTGTATTTTCAATTTATTTGCAATTAATTCTANTACTTCANATATTAAATCTTCAGTAAGTATATTAAAATTTACACTTGCAGCTGTAGGATGTCCTCCTCCCTGACCTGAAAATTTTTCGATTAATGGTCTTATTATATCAGTAACTAAATTAAGTCCAGTTTGACTATAGAATATTTCTCTAACTCTTCCTGTTAGCCTTTTTTCAGATTCATTTATCACAAAAGCCAAATCTGCTCCAATATCAATAAGGGCACGAGCAACTGATGCCTCAAATGCACTTACATATGTAAAAGTAATTATCCAAGAAGATACTCTAAATACTCTCATTCTAGAACATCCTTTAATCTTTGCCATTTTTTCAGAAAAGTTTTGTTCCAAAGATAGAAGTTGAAGTATCTTTTCTATATCTGCACCTCTATTTATCAATTCATAAGCAAGTGAAATGGATTTTTTAGGATTTATAAGAAAACGTCTTGAGTCATAAACAATACCAGCTAATAAGGCTTCTAGTATTTTTTTATCTGATATGTAATCTTTTATAATTTCATAAACTATTTCACATGTAGATGTAGCTTCTCTCACAATGGACAATATTGCTTTACTAATGGTCCGCTCATCAGGAATATGATGATCAATAATGATGTATGGAATTGATTTTTCTTCTATATATGATTTAACCAATGGTATTTGATCTAGAGATGAAGTATCTATGAGTATAAATATATCAGGTGATGAAAATTCAAAATGAGTTATCATATTAAGATAGTCTATAAGTGGAATAGAAGAAGAATTTATTGATTCAGGAGTATAAATTGTTATATTTTTATTATTAAGAAAATTTTTAATTAAATTATATATTGCATAAGCAGATCCTAGACTATCAACATCAGCATTAGGATGGCATACAATTGTTATGTTTCTGAAAGGATTGAGTATTTTTAGTAATTCTGACATGTTATTTTACCTCTTATAAAGTTATCAATTGCATTTAATGCAGCATCTATTGCCTCATCTAAAAGTTTTTCTAAGTCTATGTTTATTATTGTATTAATATAAATCTCGATAGTAAATTGATTATTCTCATAAATTACAGAAATATCAAATGAAGAAATTAGTTTTGGATTTATATGTAGAGTAATGTACTTATAAGCCTCTTTTTCTCCAATTTTACATGCTTCTTTAATAATTTCATTTGATATATTAGTAATTCCATTTGACATAGTTAGCAATATGTTTATGAACTAGGTGGTATTCCAGATCCAGATAAACTAGCCTGTATTGTTTTTCTAAGTTCTTCAAGTTGCTGTCTTAAGCGTTGCTCTTGTTTTTCTATAGTTTTTATTCTCAATTCAAGTTCTTCTTTCTTTTCATTAAGTTCGCTCATNACTTTACTNTTTTCAGTCTTGAAAAGCAAATTACCAATTGATTGATATATTAATGCATCATCAGATAATTTAGAACATTCTTGGATTGCTCTTTCTACCTCTCTTAATTCTATTTCAAATTGTTGTTTACGAAGTAATAGAGCTTTATATTGTTCTTGTTGTTCCTGTAAACGTAATATTTGATGTTGTAATTGAGGAGGAATTTGTTTTGACATCTTATACCACTCTTTTCATAGATTATTTAGCAATTCTACTTTTATTTGTTTTGGAGACATTTTTCTTTCAAAGAGAATACATCCAGACATGAGTTTATCCATCTCAGATAAGAATTAAGTATAGCTCTTAAGCCAGGAATAGTTTTTGCTTCTATGTATAAAATCACATTATTATCATTATTTTTTACTATTGATATTTTTGAAGACTTTGTAGTTTTAACTTCAGGGATGAGAATTCTATAAATATTATCAGCTAGTATTGGATCATCAATATTTATTATAAGTTTTGATTTTATTGGAAATTCCATAATTATCAATTAAAAAATTCAACTTTATCTTCTTTTATATATCCTTTTACTATTACTTTTGGACCACAAAGTAGATTTGTTTTATCATCAATAAATTTAATTTCTGCAAGACCTTCTTTATTTTTACTTATTTCAATTCTTGTAATATTTTCACTAGAAAAGATTTCCTCAGAAGAAATTGCTAATTTAATGAGCTCATATAATCCTTTTAGTTTTTCATCCTCAAGAAATAATTTAATTGAGTTATTTTTTGTTGATTTTGAATATACATTACTTAGTTCTCTTTTTAATGTTACTCCTTTTATAAAGATTGCACCAATTTTTTCATTTCTATCTAGATTAAAAAAATTAATCATTCCAGGATTTCCATGTCTAGAATATACAATCCAAACTCTATTTGCTTTAATTGAAGAAGCATAACTAAAAAGTGAAAGGATATTCATTTTTCCACGTGTATGATAATAAAATATTAAAGAGGTTGAAACTAAGTCTTTACAAAAATTTCTAATACGAGGATTAGGTCTTAAAGATGTTGTTAAAAGAACATACATATCAATCTATTTTCTTCCTTTTATACTTTTGAGCTCCTCAGGTAGTAAGGTTTTCCCCATTATAGTTTGAGCTATATAAGCTCCTCCTGCAAATTTAATTCCGCATGATTTACATATCCATATTCCTGCAGCTTCTCTTTTTAGTGTATCTATGGAATAACATTTAGGACATTTTTGACCTTTTGCTTTTAATTTTATTGCTAATACACGCTTTCTTATAGTAGAGCCATATCTTGGACCATAACAACCTACAGGACCTGTAATCTTGCCCATTACTTACCACCACAAGGAATAATTTTTCTTACTTCCTGGCTTTTAACTTTAGCGATATCAATAGCTCTTAAAATCTCTTCATAAGTAAATGCCCCTTTTCCACCTTTTTGTACAGCACAAATATGTTCTTGATTATCTTTTCCTTCAACAAAAGCTATACTTATTCTACAATCCATAACTTCTTCTTCCTCAAGTGAAGGATCAACAAGTAATTTATCACCAATTTTTGCTAAGGTTATTGTAATTGGTAAAGAATTTATTGGTAATGGTTCGTATTCATCTAATATTTTTACTTCATTTCCAATGATTTCTGTTTTTGGAACTTTAGCTGTTATAAGTGCACATAAAGAAGCTAAAGCTGATGCATCAATAAGATTTCCAAAGTGATCAAAAACAAATATATCGACCCATACTGTCCATACTTTCTTACCAGGTATTAAGCATAGTTTTTGTGTATTAATTGCCTTACCTCCTCTTAATGCTCTATCTACAACTCTTGCTAATTCTATTGCATTTTCATCAGGTGGCCCAGCCTCAAAAGAAGGAGATGCTAAAGGTAGAAATTCTGCACTTACAGATAATACACCTTCATTTGGTATATCAGGAAATGGTTCACTGACTTCAAATTTAACGCCTGCAATCACATATGTATCGCCTAGTTTAACACTAGCAGAACCTTCAGCTTTATCTAAAATATTTGTACTAATTTCAATTTTTCTCATATCTACTAATCCACGACCATCAATTCTTTTTCCACTTTCAGCAAGTTCATAAATTTGTTTCCTCTTTAAAGAAGGGATAGGGCTTGTTGCCATTATTTTTCCTCCTTAATATTTTTAAAATATGATTCTAAAGCTTCTTTTTGTTTCTTATATATTTCCATGCATCCTTTTTTTGCAAGTTCTAAAGATTTTTTAAATTCTTCACAGGTTAGCATTCCATCCATTTGTAATAATGTTATTACATTTTTAGATGGCATCATGGCAATAGGCATATCTGATAGACCATATTTATCTTCCTCATCCATAACATCTAAGACAAGTTGATTATCAACTTTTGCAACTGCAATACTAGCAACCAAATCCCTCATAGGTATTCCAGCATCAGCAAGAGCTAAAGAGGCTGCAGAAATAGCTGCACATCTTGTACTTCCATCAGCTTGGATTACTTCAGCAAAAATATCAATTGTTGTTCTTGGAAATAATTCTACAAATATTGCTGGTTCTAGAGCCTCGCGTATTACTTTTGAAAGTTCTATTTCTCTTCTTGAAGGAGCTGGAGATTTTCTTTCTTTAACAGAAAATGGTGCCATATGATAACGAGCTTGTATTATACATCTATCAGGAACTGCAAGATGTTTTGGATGTAATTCCCTTGGACCATAAACACCTACAATAACTTTTGTTTTTCCCAATTCTATATATGCAGAACCATCTGCATTTTTAAGAATACCAATTTTAAATTTTATTGGTCTAATCTCATCAAATCTTCTTCCATCTAATCTTCTTCCATCATCAGATATTAGTTTTTTCCTTTCCATTTGATACCCTCCTTTTAGTTATAAGATTGTAAACTCTATCTGTCAATCCTGTAGTATGTGCTTCACTTTCTATTTTTTTTATCGCTTCAACCACTAAAATTTCATCTTCTCTATTCTTTCCAGAAATCCATACTCGACCATTTTGACCAACATGGATTTGACAGCCTGTTTCCTTTTTAAGCATATTTATCATAGAGCCTTTTTTTCCAATTATTCTTGGAACTCTTGTTGGATCTACTTCAATAACAGTACCTCTTTCAATTTTTCCAAGTCCATGTTCCTTTGTTGTGAGTGTAGGATTTTTTGTACGATCAAAAGATGTAACTTTAGCAATTATTAGTTCTCCTATATCTAAATAATTTCTAATATCTTCTTTTATAACATTAAGAGGTTTAGAAAGAAAATCTTTTACAAAAAGAAATGCATTCCAAGGAGATCTAATATCTACTATCCATGCTGTAGTTGTAATATCGATTACTTTACCAATTACTACATCTCCAACAGAAGGTATATAACAACCTCTTAATGGTATAACATTTATGATCTTATCTTTTAATTCAGCTAAACCAATAACTGTTGCATAAAATCTATTTTCCTCTTTATACACATTCCGACCAGCTTCATAATTTCCTTCAGCTAACATATAACCAGGTACAACTATTTGTCTTTGAGAGAAGTAAATCAAATTAATAACACCTCATGTTTTCCTTATTATATTGACTGAAATGTCTCCTTTTGATATCTCATTAAGACGATCAATTACAGTCTGCTGAATTCCTGCAGTGATAGTAACTTCTCCTCTCCAAGAACCATCAGATAGCCATTCTGATCTTGAAAGTTCTCCTGTTTTAGATACATAATCCTTTACTTTACTTGCATATTCTTTTTTTGCATGAATAGAAAGAGTAACTTGACTTATTTTCAATGGGAGTATTGTTCTAAGTGCTTTTATAACGTCATTTGCTTGTTGCTCAACAGGCTTAAAAGGATCTATACTAATTCTGATATTCTCTATGGCATTTTCTATTCTAGTAGGAGGATGTGGTAGACCAGTATGTGGATCTACACAATTGCGAGCAATAAATGCAATTATTTGTTTTTTCTTATTTTCTATCATTTGACGACGTTGTTCTGTTGTAAGTTGAAGTTCTCCTTTTCTAATTATTGTAGTAACAATGGTTTTTAAATCTGTAGTACCAAAGTTTTTAATTATTGATGTTTCAGAGGCTTTTTCACCTTTTCTAGCATCTTTATATATAATATCACTTACAAGTAATTCTTTTAGATCTACATCTTTACCATTTTTAAGTAACCATGCTAATTCAGGATCTACCAATATTTCAAAATGTTCTTTATTTATTATAAGCCTTGCAATTACTTTTTCTTTAGGCATTTACTTCGCCTTAACTTCATCTATATACTTAGATATAACTTCCATAGGAAGAACTTCAAATTTTCCTGTGGCCTTACTTGCTATTGCTATCTCTACTCTTGTAGGTTCTAATCCACCTTCTATAACCATTGCTAAGGCCCTTAGGGCAAGATCTATAGCGGATGGTAAAGTTATTTTTTCATTATAATTTTTCTCAAAGAACTCTGTCACAGTTTGAGCCCCTGCACCAATAGCAACAGCAAAGTAACCAGCATATGCACCACTTGGTTCTGTCATAAATAATCTTGGACCGACTTTATCTACACCAGCAATCAATAAAGATACTCCAAATGGTCTTACTCCAGCATGTTGAGTATAAAGTTGCTTTATACTACTAACTCTCTTAGTTAATACTTCTATATCAATAATATCATCATAAAGTATACGGTTGATTTGAGCTTCTTGTCTTGCCTGATCAATTAATATTCTTGCATCTGAAGATAGACCTGCAAAAGTTGCACCAACATGCTCATCTATTTTTAAAATTTTTTCCATTGAAGATGGATCAATTAATGGACTTATTTTTCTTTTTTCTACTGCAAGTACAACACCATCTAAACATCTTATACCTAATGCGGTCCATCCTCTTCTTACAGCTTCTAAAGCATATTCTACTTGAAATAAACGCCCATCTGGTGAAAATATAGTTATTGCTCTATCGTAACCTAGACCTGGAGGTGTGAACATATTTTTTCACCATATACCTAATACTGTATTGTCTTTAGAAATATATATTTACTTGCTTTTTTTAAATATAAAAATTATGCGGTATCTTGAGTTTTTCTTTCAAATAATGTGGGGATATACTTTTTAACTAATGAAAGCATTTCTTCATCAGAAATCACCAATGCATTATCTTCTTCAAATCTCTTCAATACTTCATTATATATCTGTAATACTCTTGGATCATCTTTTTCTATCTTTTCATTGTTCTTTAATTTGAAGTAATGATTGATCCAAAAAGCAATACCAGCAGTACCAGAATATGGAGTTATACAAACAGTAGGAGAAATTCCTAATAATTTTTCAGTATCAAATGGTAAGTACATTTCAATATTTTTGAGTGTGCCATCCGCATGAATACCAGCTCTTGTTACTGTAAAATTACTACCAACTAGTGGATAATATTGTGGAATCTCATAACCAATTACTTTCCTATAATATTCTGCTACTTCTGTTATAGCAAGTGTATTAATACCATCAAGATCTCCTTTTATAGAAGCATAAATGAAGACCATAGCTTCTAATGGTACATTTCCAGCTCTTTCTCCTATACCAAATAGAGTGGTATTATTTAGAGCAGCTCCATATAGCCATGCAGCAGTAGCATTTGCAACGCCCATATGAAAATCATTATGTCCATGAAATTCAAGCCATTCTGAAGGCACACCACAAATATTATGGAGAATCCATACAATTTTTGGTATGCTTCTTGGTAATGCTGCTTGAGGCCATGGAAGACCTAAACCTAAGGTATCAGGAATTCTCACTTTTACTGGTAGTCCGTATTTTTCTGATAAACGCATAAGAGATCTCACAAAAGGAACAACAACTCCCAGTATATCAGCTCTTGTACAATCTTCAATATGTGCTCGCATAACTATACCAGATTTAAGACCTTCCTCTATTACCTCAAGATATTTGGATATTACTTGAGATCGACTTAAACCTTTAAATTTATAAAATATATGATAGTCTGAAATTGATGCTAACATTCCAACTTCTTTAACCTTAGCTTCTTTTGCATATTTAAGATCTTCTTTACTAGCTCTAATCCACCCACTTACGATAGGATATTGATAATTAAGCTCTAAAAGTTTACTAACTGCTTCTTTATCACGTTTTGTATAAAGAAAGTATTCACTCATTAGTATTTTTCCCTTTGGTCCACCTATCTTATTTAAGTACTTATATAATGTAACTATTTGATCCACTGTATATGGTGCTCTAGCCTGTTGTCCATCTCTAAATGAAGTATCTGTAATCCATAGTTCCTTGGGGATATCCATAGGTACTATTATACCATCCCATAGAACTCTTGGAGGATTTGAAAATGGAAATATCTCCTTATAAAGCTTAGGTTCTGGTGAATCTAAAATTTGATAATCAGGATAGTCTATACATTCTTTATTTATCATTCTAATTAATTCTCTTCCTTTCTCATTCAATACACTCTACCTCTTTTTTTTTAATGTGTAAAATAGTAAAGGACAAATGTTTTTAAATTTATCTGAAAATATAAAATATAAATTTTACTTAGAAAAAATTGTCAAATTTTAAAATTGGAAACTTTATTTTACTACTGGTAATTTGTCTATATTATAAGAGATAGTAAATTATAATCTAATGACAAAACTTCTGAGATTAATTGGGTCAGTCC
>QNVI01000016.1 GCA_004348015.1 Thermoproteota archaeon
TCCTCCTGAATGCCTCTCAAATGTAAATACAAATAGATGAGAGAAAACGAGCCGCTCTAAAGGGAACCTTTACCCTTCAGAACAGGGAGGAGGTCAGTAACTTTAATTAGTTGCAAATTAATAAAATAATGAAGAATATTTATTTATACTTCCATTATCTTTTTTATATTTGATGGAAAAATGCATGAAAGGATTACCTCAGAAGTAGTTGATATATTAAATAGAGCAGGATTCAGAGTATATAAGGTCAATTCAAATTATTGTTTAGATGTAATAGCAAGTAGAGGCTATAGAAAATTAATGTTGAGAATTGCCATAAATATAGATAATGAAAAGAAAGAAACTACTGAAGACTTGAAAATGTTTGCATATACTTTTTCAGCAACACCTATCATAGTTGGACTTAAATATCAAGGTGGTATGATTGAAGATGAGACACTTCATGAGAGATTTGATGTTAATGCTATAAATTTGAATACATTTAGGAATATTCTACTTTATGAAAGATTTCCAATGGCATATGCAAAAAGAGGTGGTTTATACTTTAAAGTAGATGGTCAAAAATTAAGAAAATTAAGAATAGAGAGGAAAATGTCTCTTGGAAATCTTGCAAGTAAACTGGGTGTAAGTAGAAAAGCTGTATATGAATATGAAAACTATAATATGGGTGCAACACTTAAGACTATATTGAGAATGATGGAAATTTTTAATGAAGATTTAACAATGAAAATTGATATATTCAAATGGAATTATTATAAGGAAGTAAAGGAAATACCTGATAGAAGTCCAACTGGTCGTATAGCAAAAAGACTTCATAATAAGCTTAAGAAAATAGGATGTAAAGCTATTGGTTTTAAATACGCTCCAATAGAAGTTCATGCAAAAGACTTAGAAATAAGCTTTCTTACAGATGAAGGTTTAGATAAAGACTACTTAAGAATTAAAATTGAAGATGTTATTAATATTGGAAAGATATTAAATATAACTCCAGTACTAGTAACAGAATCCTTGAGCGGTAAAAATTTTGACATTTATACTATTCCTATAGCTACAATTGATAAAATTAAAAGTTTAGAGGATCTAAAACAATTTATTAGTTAATAATTATAATAAGATAATAAGTTAGAAAAAGTCTTCCAGCTTTTTCTTATGATATTGGGAATTTGTCCATTCTTAATGGAATTCATTATAAAATTTATAGTTTTTTTATCAGAAGGATAACCAGATCCAAAATCCCCAAAATCTTTTTTTAATTTTTCTATAATTCTATCTCTTGTTACTTTTGCTAATATAGAAGCTGCTGCAACTGTAGGAAAAACATCTTCAGCATGATAAACTGAAATTATCTCTATATTTTTTACTTTTCTAGTAATTTTTTCAATAAAACTTTTAGCATTATTTTGTGGACTTCCTATTTGTACAATATCTGGTCTTAATTTCTCTATAATATTGATCATTGCTTCTGCTTCTATATCATTTAAAGTTTCATACTTTCTTTTTCTATCAATAACTTCAGCATCAATAACTTCAATATGATATCCTTTTATATTGTCTATTATCTTTTTGAGTAATAATTCTCTTTTTCTTGGGCTTAATTTTTTTGAATCTTTTACACCTATATTCAATATAGTATTTATATCTTCAATTATAATGCCTGCTATTACCATTGGACCTATAACAGAACCTCTTCCAGCTTCATCAATTCCTGCTATAATACTCATAAAAATAAATTATTAAGATACATCTTATATATTCTTATAATGAAAAATATGAAAAAAGCCTTTATAACAGGCCGTCCTGGAATAGGAAAATCTACTGTTTTAAAAGAAGTAGTTAATGTGCTCAAAAATAAAGGATGGAAAATTGGTGGAATAATTTGTCCTGAAATACGTAGAAATGGAATAAGAATAGGTTTTAATATCATAGACATTCTTTCTAATACAAGTGGAATATTAGCATCTATTGATTCATATAATGGACCAAGAATTGGACGTTATTATGTTAATATTAATAATATTGAAAAAATTGCCATTCCTGCTATTAAAAAATCATTGGAAGAAGCACATCTTACAGTAATAGATGAAATTGGTCCAATGGAACTATTATCTGAAAAGTTTTATAATTTAATAAAGGAGATCTTATCAATTGATAAACCCATATTATGTGTAATTCATAAGTCCTTAGTAAAAGAATTTTCTCTAAAATTCCCAAATATTCCTATTTTTGAAGTGACAGAAGGAAATCGTTCATTTATTTCAAATAAAATCTTGGATTATTTATTGAGGTGAGAGATTGGACATTATTCAAATAAAGGAAGGAAAAACTATTTTATTTGTGCCAAATTTTAAGGAATATGAAATAAAAGGTAGTTATGTTCCTTCTAAGGCTAAAGTATTTTATAATCCAAAAATGGAATTTTGTAGAGACATAGGTGTGTTATTCCTGAAAGAGTTTTCAAAAATAGTTAATCAGGACATCATTATTTGTGATCCCCTTGCAGGTGTTGGAAGTAGAGGAATAAGATATGCAAATGAAGTAAAAGGTATTAAGAAAAGCATAGTAAATGATATAAATAAAGATGCAATCCCAATTATAATTCAAAACATAAAAATTAATAATTTGGAGGATATTGTTGAAGTAGAATGTAAAGATGCTAATTTACTTTTAATAGAACATGCAAAAGCAGAATCAAGATTTAACTTTATAGATATAGATCCATTTGGGACTCCAATCCCTTTTATTACTTCTGCTATTAAAGCCTTAAAAAATCATGGAGTTATAGCAATTACTGCTACTGATGCTTCATCACTTTGTGGTGTATATCCAAAAACTTGTTTAAGAAAATATGGCGCTTTAAATGTTAAAACTGATTTTTGTCATGAAGTTGGATTGAGAATATTGCTTAGTAGCTTAGTATTTTCGGCTATTAAAGAAGATTTTGGTATTGAGGTATTATTATCATATAGTACTGACTATTATTTTAGAGCTTATGTACAATTTCATCTTGGCTCAAAAAGAGCAGATAATTCAATTTCTATGTTAGGTTACATTTCATATTGTAAATATTGTTTATGGAGAGAAGTATTCTCTTTTTATGATAAACTTAAATATACATGTCCATTTTGTTCAAAAGATACTTACATAATAGGTCCAATTTGGTGTGGTCCCATAATTAAAAAAGAATTAGTAACATTATTAACAAAATATGATCTTTCTGATTTTAATAGTAGAAAAAGAATTGAAAAATTATTAAATTTATTACTTGAAGAATATGATATGCCCATTTCCTATTATTTAATAGATGATATTGCTAGTAAATTAAAAATTTCAACACCTTCAATTCAAATAGTAATTGAAAAATTAAAAGAACTAGGTTATAAAGCATCAAGAACTCATTTTAATGCAAAAGGAATAAAGAGCAATGCGCCATACGAGGTTATTCTTAATGTAATTAAAAAACTTGGAAGATAGCAAAAAATTTTTATTCTGATTTTCATTAAATCAAATTGTGAATAATCATGCCATCACATGGTTCTCTTACTAAGGCAGGAAAAGTTAGATCTCAAACACCAAAAATACCTGCTAAAGAAAGAAAGGGATTAAGACCAATTCATAGGAATAAGAGAAATTATATTAGAAGAATTTTATATGCAAAAGCAGAATCTTCAACAAATCAATAGTTAAGTTTATATACTACTAGTATTTTGCTCAGAAATAGAATATCCTAAATAGGAGGATCTTGAAACAAAAGTGGTAGATACATCTCAAGTTGTTGGAAAGCACATATACGGTAATCTATATGACTGTGATCCAGCACTCCTTGATGACGAAAATTTCATTAAGAATATTGTCATTGATGCGGCAAAAATTGCAAAAATGAATATTTGGGACATAAAAGTATGGAGATTTGGTGGAGAAAAAGGCGGTATTTCTATAATTGCTCTTGTTTTGGAAAGCCATATTGCAATTCATACTTGGAAGGAATTCAACTATGCAACAGTTGATATTTTTACGTGCGGGGAAAAAAGTGATCCTGAATTAGCCTTTAATTATATAGTTTCAAAGATAAATCCAAAACGTATAACTAAGGGCTTCATTAACCGCTCTAATTTTTAATATTTTTTATTTTTTTAATATGACCTTGCTATTCTTATCCAATTAGTTGCAGGGATATTACAATTAGCACATAAACCAGATGGCTTTTCATATAATTCATAAGGTGTACCAAGCACTCTTACATCTATTTTATTCTCAATATCTTGACCACATGTATCTCTACCACACCATGGAATTTCAATTATTCCTCCTTTTTCACTTAATATATCTCTTACTTTATTAAGATCATTTTCTCTTGATATATGTTCATTAAACCAATTTTTTGCTCTTTCCTTTAGACTTATATCAATTTCCTCTAATAATTTCTTTATTTCTTCAATAATTAGATCTCTACTTATTGTGAATTTTTGTAAAGTATCTCTTCTTACTAGGACTACTGTTTTCTTTTCAATATCTTTTGGTCCTATTTCTACTCTTATGGGAACTCCTCTTAATTCCCATTTAAAGTATTTACTTCCAGGAGTTTCTTCCTTCTCCTCATCTAAATATACTCTTAAGTTATTTTTTTCTAAAATTTCTTTAATCTCCTTACAAATACTTAATGCATCTTCTTTACCTTTATAAACTATTGGTATTATAACTACTTGAAAAGGCGCAACTATACTTGGTAATACAAGTCCATGATCATCTCCATGTACTGATATTAATGCTGCAATTACTCTCTCAGAAATACCATAACAAGTTTGCCATACATACTCATAATTTCCATCAGCTTTCATATATTTTATATCAAATGGTTTTGCAAAATTCTGTCCAAGAAAATGAACAGTTCCAATTTGTAGTACTCTTCCATCTGGCATTATTGTATCAAATGCTATAGAATATTCTGCTCCAGGGAACTTATCCCAAGAAGGTCTTATTGATATTACATATGGTATTCCCAATTTTTCAAAGAATCTCTTATAAATTTCTATTCCTTCTTTTATTTGTTTTTCTGCATCTTCTTTTGTAGCATGAGCTGTATGTGCCTCTTTGAATGTTGAAATTTCTCTTACTCTAATCATTGGCTTTGTTGCTTTTGTCTCATATCTAAATACATTAACAATTTGAAAAATTTTTAATGGAAGATCAGAATAACTTTTAATCCATAATTGAAACATTGGATAAATTGAAGTCTCGCTAGTAGGTCTAAGAGCAAGCTTAACATCAAGTAAAGAAGTTCCACCATAAGTTATCCAGAATACTTGATCTTCAAAACTTTTTATATGTTCACCTTCTTTTCTTATCATATACTCTGGTATAAGCGTTGGGAATAATACTTCTTCATGTCCTCTTTTTATTAATTCTTCTCTTATAATTTCAATTACTTTTTGCCTAATCTTAAATCCATATGGCATCCAAATACCAGTTCCTTTTACAGGATATCTCGTATCATAAATTGGGATCTCAAAAATAACTCTATGAAACCATTCACTAAAATTTTTTGACCATTGATTTCTTTCAGGCATCATCTGCCCTCCTTAATATAATCTTCTAAACTTTTTCTTCTAATTAAAAAATTTACTTTAATTTCTCCATATTTTCCATCATATCCTGGAATGATTTTTATATCGTTTCTCCTATTCATCATGATTAATTCTGTTAACTCTTTTCCACAAACTTTTTTTAAATTATCCTCAGGTTCTTCTAAAAGTACTTTTAATTCACTACCAAATTCATTAACTATCTCCCAATACTTTTTTTGTACCTCATTTGAAAAACTCTCCTTTTTTAGCACAACAGAGATTAAGTCTATAAGAGGAAGAATTCTTAAAAAATTTTGTTTATCTTTGGGCCCTTCTCCTTCTTCTCTATCTGCTAATTCCTCAACTCTTTCTGCAACACCTTTTGTCATTTTCTTTCCGCATACTGGACAAATTCCTTTAAGTTTTTTTGCCTCTTTTGGTGGAAATGATACTCCACATTTCCTATGACCAGTCCAGTGATATTTTCCATATGCTGGATCAACTTCTATAGTTTCAATCTTACATTTATTAAACATTATTGTCTTAATAATTTCATTATAGCTTAATTCTTTTACTTCTATTATATTTGCTTCTCTTCCAATTTTTAATAAGCTATGACTATCACTGTTTGATACTAATGTATATGAATCTAAGGCACTTACTCTCCAATTCATTGGAGGATCTGATGAAAGCCCTGTTTCTATTGCATAAATATGTGGTGTTTGATCTTCATAACATTCCTCAATACTATCAACTCCTCCTCTATCTCCAAAAAGAGAAAACCAAGGAGTCCATATGTGAGCAGGAATTACCATACAATCTTCTCCAAATTCCATAACTTCTTCTACTAATTGAGCTCCAGTCATTGATAAATTTGGTCTTCCATCAGATTTAAGATCACCATAAACTGATAATCTATTTGAAAGTTCTTCAGCTACTTCAATAGAGGGTAATATAATTAAATGATGAATTCTTCTTGTTTTTCCTTTATATTTAAAAGTCGTACAAACTTCTCCACTAATTATAAATCTTGTTTTTCCTTCTTCCAATCTATAAAGTCCATTTTCTTCAATAAGCTTCTTCATTTCTTCCCTCCATTTTGGATATGTAAAATCTCCTGTTCCTACAATATCTATTCCTTTCATTGAAGCTATTCGATCTATATTTTGAAATCTCATATCTTCACTACTTGCTCTACTATAACAACTATGTATATGTAAATCAACTACTATTTTCATATAACTCAAAAACTATTAATACCACCTAGATATATAAATTAGTAATTATAGGCGAGCAGCCATGGCTCCTCCTCTATTTGCACGATTTTACACTAATGGTCAAATACTTTATGAAAAAGTAAAAGAAATTGCAAAACATCAAAATTATGAAATTATTTATGAAGATCCAGTAAATAAAATTATTCATATTCATAAAAAAGCTCGTGGTAAGACAGTTCATTTGATTATTCATATTGGTGATGGAAAGGATAGAAGTTTAGCTATAGATGTAAAACCTGGTTATGAAGGATTTTCTATGGATTATGGAAGAAGATTTCTTGAAGAAATTAAAAAAGTAGCTAGGTGATATTATGAGTTTCTTTTGGGGAGTTCGTTTTTGGTTGAGATTAATAAGGGAAATATTAGTCTCTATTATAGATGTAAGTAAAAGATGTTTAAATGGTGATATTGATCCAGTAATTCAATCAGTAGATTCAATATTAGCTAAACCAATTTCTCAAACAATGTTGGCTAATAGTATAACATATACACCTGGTACTGTTACTATAGATGTAAATGTATCAGAAAAGCGTATATTTGTAGGTGCTATTAATCCAAGAAAGAGAGAAGAAATAATACCATTAGAATCACATGTAGAAAGGTGGCTTGGAAAATGATTGATGCATTAGTATTAGAAAAAATTGCAGATTTAACTTTCTTCTTTGGAGCATTTATATTCATGATAGCAACAGCTTTTGCTGGACTAGGTGCTTTAAGACTTGCTCTTAAAGGTGAAGCTGTTACATCACTTATGGGAGTAAGTTCTCTAACCACAGCTGCTGGTGTAAGCTTATATATAATACAAATTATATTTGGAGTGGAATTTGCTAGAGATACAGCAATAGCTTTACTGATTCTCGGATCAGTTGGAACTATAATATTTGCAAGATTATTTAGAATGGAGGAAGGAGAATGATATCTGAACTTTTTGTATTAATATATGCAATTATTATAATTGGATTTGTAGCATGGAATATAAAAAAAGGATCATTTGTCATAGAGCCTAGTAAGCTAGTAATTACTATTATAATATTATCAATAATTGCTACAATTATTTTAAGTCGTAATATTGATATTTATGTTACCATTCGTTCTATTGCAAAAATTTTAGCTGGTGGTATAATGTTTGCTGGAGTTTTACCTATGATTTCTGCAGGAATTGGCTTATTTAGATTTGGTGATGAATATGGTCCAAATATTTTCTATGCTAGAAATCATATTACTGGTATTATTGATACTACAGCTTCTCTTGTTATGATTTTTGCCGGTTTATTAATATTTAGATTGGATTTAGTTGCTGTAGGATTTTTCTTCTTTATATTAATACCTTTTGTTGGTAATGCTTTAGCTAATGCTTATTATTATTCATATCAAAGGAGGTTAAAAGAATGATAGAATTATCTTCAAGTTTTATGATAACTGCATATGTTATGTTAATTGCAATAACTATTGGTGCTATTGCTGCTTTACTTCAAAAAGATCTATTAAGAGCTGCTTTTATTTCTGGAGCAGAAAGTGTTGCTCTTGCTTTCTTCTTTCATGCTTTACTTGCACCAGACTTAGGATTAACACAAGCAATTGTTGGCACAGTTCTTTTGCCAGGAATCATAATTCTTGGTATATTTAAAACAAGGAGGACTGAAGAAGAATGACTGAGGTTACTATACAATTATTAGGATTTATTGCAGCAGCAATACTTATTGTAGTAGGTATGGGAGGAATGTTATTCTTAGATAATTTAATTAAGAAAATAATTGCATTTACATTACTTTCAGATGGTGTTAATTTATTACTTGTTGCACTTGCATATAGAGAAGGGGGAATAGTTCCTATTTTATTACCTGGCATGTCTATATATGATTTCACTTCAAGAGCAATTTTAATTTTTCCTGCAGGAATAGTTTTAACCAACATAGTAATAGGTGTAAGTACTACAGCCATACTTGTAGCTTTAGTAATAATGCTTTATAGAAGATATGGAACTTTAAAGGCCTCTGTTATATTAAAAGGTGAAAGAAGATGATAGAAAGTATTTCAAATCTTTGGTCAATTCCATTATTAGTAATAATTCCTATGTTAACAGCTATAATAGTAAATTTCCTTTATGATAAAGCTATAAAACCTATTGCTATTTCTTCTGCTATAATAATATTAATAATTTCTATAATTTCACCTTATGGTTATCATTGGTTCTGTGGACATCCTGCTTTAAATCCAGAGACTTTAACATTTACATTTAATCCTAATATTTTTGGATATAAGCTTTCATTAGAATTTATTTTTGGTCCTTTACAGCATATAATGATCTTTATATCATCTTTAATATTACTTTTTTGTGTTATATTATCAACAATAGGATTAACAAAACATCAAGGTCCATATATAGCTTTATTATTCCTTCTTTTCATGTCTTCTGCTATAGTAATAATGGTAAATGATCTTTATCATTTATGGATTGCTGTGGAAATAGGCAGTCTCATAGTAGTTGGTATAGCTGCAGCTTCTGGTACAAGTATTAGTCATAAGGCTGCTTTAAAATATGGTTTATTTTCTGCTATAAGTGGAGCTGGATTAGCTGTTTCATTAGCATTAGTACTTGGATTAACAGGATTTTCAAATATTTCAGATGCTATAATGTATTTAAAGCAATTTGGTATTGGAGAAATGTCCACTGTTTTATATATAGCATTCGGATTTTTTGTACTTTCTTGGATGTATGCAGGAGGATTGGCTCCTATTCATCCATTAAAATCTGAAGTTTATGGGGCTTCATATCCTCATGGTACTGCATTATTACAAGCTCAATCAAAACTTATGCTTGTAGCTATAGGTATTATAATGCTTCGTTTATTTGGTATGCTTCCTTTTGTAAAAGAAGTTATGATATTTCTTAGTGTCATAACAATGATGATTGGTGTAATAATGGCTTTGATACAGATAGATTTTAGATGGATTATTGCTTATTTAATAATAAGTCATAGTGGTTTTGTAACATTAGGTATAGGACTTGGTACTCAAGAAGGATTAATTGGAGGAATATTTCAAGCAGTAAATGATATAATATATATGACTATATTATTACTTTGTTGTGAAGCATTATTTTACTTTGGAGGAAAAACTTCAACAAAGGAAGCTTATGATATTGCAAAAAAATCACCTTTTATTGCTACAGCAACAATACTAGGTGCTATTGCAGCTTCAGGTATACCACCATTTAATGGTTTTCAAAGTGAAATAATATTAATTCAGGCATGCTTAAAAGAGGGTCTTCCAGAAATTGCTGTTTTAATACTTATGGTATCAGTAACTACATTTATTGCTTTATTAAGAGGAATTTATAGGATATTCTTAAAGCCACCTGAATTACAAGATCAAGATAATTCTAATGTTGATTTACCAAAAGTTCTTATTATTGGTATTATTATATTTATTATTCTCTCAATTATAATAGGTATATATCCTGATATTGTATTGAGATTTATTATTCCAGTGGTAAAGGAGGTTCTTTCAATATGACATCAACTGAAACCTTTTATGAAAAACTAAAAAAATGGTTGGATAATTTTATAACTGGAAGTGGTTATACAAACATAACAACTGGATATATAACAGGAGAATTACAATTTTTAGTCTTCATAATAATATTATCAGTATTCTTCAGGTTATTTTCAGTTCCATTAGCAATTATATTACTTATTTTTATTACAGCTTTTGCATTATATTTTGCACCAGTAATAAAAGATGTAGAAAAGGAAAATATGAATGATTTAAATAGGGTATTGTATTGGATGGTCATATACTTTGCAATTATAATTGCTATAACTCTATGGGGTGGATAATATGGAGGAATTAAAAGGAAAAAGAGGAATAATAGCATTAATAGCATTAATAATTATAACCATAGGGCTTCTTTCTTCACTTGAAAAATTAACAGGAAGGGTTAATCCTGGTATTAGTGAAGTATATAATGCACTAGCATATTTAGTTGCTCCAAATAACCTAGCTACATGGGTTTATGATTGGCGTGGTTTTGATACATTAATTGAAACTGCAGTAATATACGTTGGTGGGCTAGTTTCTGCTCTTGTTATAGGAAGAGGAGTAGTACAAATGAAAAAATGTAAGCAAGAATCACCAGTTACCTCTAAACCCTTAGAATTCAGAGTTGAGTCTCTTACAGTAATATTAGAATATCTTGGAATCCCCGCAGCAATTCTCCTTATTTCATATGGTATAATGATAGTAACAGGTTCTTCTACCTCTGGTGGTGGAGGATTCCAATGTGGTGTAATAATGACATCTGCATATTTATTAGCTGCAATACTTTATGGAAAAAATAATCCAATAAAATTTGGAAAAAGATTCATAATAGGAATTGGTGCAATTGGACTTGGTGGTTATGCATTATTAGGTCTTCCAGGTTATTTAGCAACAGGATATTGGCAGTACAATATTGGTGCAGATGTATGGAGTTTAGTTCCTAGTATATTACATACAATATTTGGAGATCCATTTAGACTATCATTAATTTTAAAAGAAGGAGTATTTTATTCAACCCCTGGCATAGTTCCATTAATAAATATTGCTGAAGCCTTTAATGTTATTGGTGCTATTGGTTTAATATATTTTGCATTTCTATATGGTTGGTCTGATGAAGGTGAATAAAATGATGCTTGGAGAAATCACTCCTTCTTTAATTGCTTTTATATTAGGTATAATTTTTGGTACACAATTAAATTATAAACTTACAAAAGGAATGATTATACTGCTGATTAGCTTTAGTATAGTAGCTAGTTTACTATTTGGAGTTTTTACATTTACATATTCTATCTATGGAGGATATATTGCACCTGGTATAGGATTTTCTATGCCCTTAATAACTGCTACTATTGGTATTATTATAGGAAAATTATTAAAAAGGTGATATCATGTATCTTACAACTACTGATTGTGATAAATGTGGAAAATGCTGGGAAGTATGTCCTACTGATTGTATAATACATCCTGATGGCTATCCTTTTAGTTGTACTACTTGTGGTGAATGTTTAAAAGCATGTCCAGTTCATGCTATTAAACGAAATAGATTTGGTGGACTATATGTAGATAGAAAAAGATGTACTCTTTGTGGTGAATGTGTTAAACATTGTCCATTTGGATTTGCTAAAATTGTATTTGATGAAAATTTAGGAAAAGAAGTTGTAAAAGGAATATGTGTAAGATGTGGAAAATGTGTAAAAGTATGTCCAAAAAATGCAAGATTTGATATAGGAAGATATATTCCTCATCCAATAGATTATTCATTTGTTCTTGAAATTACTACACCTGAAAAACTAAAAGAAATTCTTAAAGGAGTTGTTAATAAATGAAAGTCTCAAAAAGAAAGATCTATAGAGATTTCTCAAAATGTATATTATGTGGAAGATGTAGAAATGTATGTCCTACAAATGCTATTAAATATGAAGTTAAATATAATGGATTATGTACACATTGTAATTTATGTGCAGAAATATGTCCTGTAAAGGCTATAGATTCTTATGAAGGAAAAATAAGTCAAGAAGAATATGGTAAATTATATGTAAATTTGAAGAGTTATAATGAAAGAAAAGTAAAATTAAATTGTGTTATGTGTATGAAATGTTATGAAGAATGTCCAGTTAATGCTATAAAGATAATTGATGGAAAATTAGAAATTAATAAGGGAAATGCTTTTCCATCTATCATAAATTGTAACTTATGTTCTTTATGTACTATGGTATGCCCAAATAATGCATTAAAATTTGAAATGAATAGAATTAAATTAAATCCTGAATTATGTACTCTTTGTGGTGAATGTATTAAACATTGTCCAACAAATACTATGTATCTTAAAGATAGATATCCTGCAGGATATTGTGTTATGTGTGGTCGTTGTATAAAATCTTGTCCTGTTTCTGCATTATCTATAAAAACTATTACTTGGGATGGTGAAATAAATACATGTATAAAATGTGGTACATGCGTAAAAATATGTCCAGTTAATGCTATAAGTCTCAATCCAATAACTGATGATAAACCATTAGTCAATACAAATAAATGTATTCTCTGTGAGTTATGTGCTGCTTATTGTCCTGTTGATGGTATTCCTATACTATATACACTTAAAAAGAAAAAATTAGAACAATGGTCAATATCAATAGATAGGAATATATGTATTGGATGTGGACTTTGTGTAGATGCTTGTAAGATATCACTTAAAGGAGATAATGCAATATATCTTAATAAGGGATTAGCTTATGTAAATAAAGATAAATGTATTGGATGTGGTGCATGTGCTATGACATGTCCAACTGATTGTATTAAATTAACTAAAATTTATGAAACAAAGGAGGTTGTTATAATACCATGATAACTTTATTAAGACTTATGCTTCAAGGAGCTTATAGGAATATTGCAAGAATATTAGCAAAAGCTGATAGAGCTACAAGTATTGAAATAAGAAATAAAGTTTTAAATCTATCTGTACCAGCTTGGGAGACTGTACTTGATGAAATGTGTATTGGATGTGGTGCATGTGAAAAAGTCTGTCCAACTAAGGCTATAACTATGATAAAATTAGATAAACCAGTAGAAATAATTGAAGGTTATAAAAGAGAAAAAGTTCCTAGAATAGATTTAATGAAATGTATTTTCTGTTTAAATTGTCATGATTTCTGTCCTATTTTTGCATTATTTGGAGAAGCAGCACCAATTCATGCAAGAGATGTAGGTAGTCCTAGATTAACTCTTAATGAAATACTTAAAAAGCCAATAAAAGCACCACCAGAAAAAATTGAAGAGCTTAAAAAATTAATTCCATCTGAATTTTTCAAAAGTATAAGGAGGTAAGATAATGGGATTAAAAGCTATTGCAAGAAAAAATGCAATTCATGTTATGTTGATTTATACTGGAGGATGTAATGGTTGTGATATTGAAGTTGTTAATGCAGTTTATTCTCCAAGATATGATGTAGAACAATATAGAGTCCTCTTAACATGGAATCCAAGAGAAGCAGATGTACTCATTGTCACGGGAGCTGTTACTTGGCAAATGATTGAACCATTAAAGAAGATATACTCACTAATACCTGAGCCTAAAGCAGTTGTTGCTGTTGGTGCATGTGCTATAAATGGTAATGTTTATAAAAATATGGTGGGGGAAATTGAAGTGAATGAAGAAGTATTCGCACCAGTGGATAATATAATTCCTGTAGATGCTAAAGTACCTGGATGTGCTCCGAGACCTGAGGATATATTAGCAGGAGTAGTAAAAGTAGTACCAAAATTAATGGAGGCGCCCTAAATGTCTGAAAGAATAATAGAAAAAGAAATTTCCATAGGTCCAGTTCATCCTGCTTTAATTGAGCCATATAGAATTAGATTTTTTGTAAATGATGAAATTGTTGAAGATTGTGAAATAAACATAAATATGGCATATAGAGGTATAGAAAGATTATTAGAAGGTCTTCCTGTAGAAAAAGCATTACTAATTACAGAAAGAATTTGTGGAATTTGTTCAAATGTCCATGCATGGAATTCTGTTCGTGTTGTAGAATCAGGTCTTAAAATAGAGGTTCCTGAAAGAGCCAATTATATAAGAGTTCTAATTAATGAAATTCAACGTATAGCAAGTCACTTAATATTTTTTGGTCATGCCTTTGAAGTTGTAGGGCATGAAACTTTTGCCTATAGATCTTTTCTACTCAGAGAAGTATTTATGGATCTAATGGCTTATATTGGTGGTAATAGAGTAATGCCTTCTGTTCCTGTAATTGGAGGAATAAGACCAAGAGCAGATTTAACTGATACTCTTAAAAAAGTAATATTAGAAAGAGTAAATGATTTTGAAAAGAAATATAAAGAGTATGTTGATAGAGTTCTTGCAGATCCTATGGTAATGTCAAGATTAACTGGTGTAGGATATTTATCAAAAGAAGACGCTATAAAGTATCATGCTGTAGGACCAACATGTAGAGCCTCTGGAGTAAATTACGATGTGAGAACACTTATGTATGAATATAAACCATTTGATTTTGAAGTAATTGTACTTACAGAAGGTGATAACAAAGCAAGAATTGTTCAAAGAGCTCTTGAAATATTTGAATGCTTAAAAATAATTAGACAAGCTGTAAATAACCTACCAGAAGGACCTGTTGTAAATAGAAATTGGACTCCAAAAGAAATGCCATTTACTACTTCATATTTTGAAGCATACAGAGGGGAATTAATGCATTCATATGGTTTAGATTCTCAAGGATTAATACGTAATTATAAAGTTAGAACACCAACACCTACTAATCTTGCTGCTATGGAAAAGGCATGTATTGGGGATCATATAACAGATGCTGTTGTAACTATAGCAAGTTGTGATCCTTGTCTTACTTGTTGTACAAGAATTGAATTAGTAGAATCTGGAAAAACTAAAGTTATGAGTGATATTGAAATTGTAAGAAAATATGGATGGAGGAGATAAATATGGAAGTATTTTTGAAAATATTAATAGCTTCTATATTAGCTATAATTATTTCAATTCCATATTCTTTAATACTTCCAGGAATTGAAAGAAAAATTCAAGCAAGAATACAGCAAAGAATTGGACCACCTATACTTACTCCAGGATTATGGGCAGTATTAAAATTCTGGTACAAAAAGGATATAGAACCTGTTGCTTATTTACCTAGATTCTATAAATCATTAATAACATTTGGTATTATCATATGTATTTTCTTATTTCTATTTTCTACACCATATTGGTGGCAAATATTAGGTTGGGGTAGTGTACTTGGTTTAATTGGAATTTTGAAATTAGAAGAATTTCTATATGTATTAATGGGTTCTCAATCTCAATCATTCTTATCTACAACTATGCCTGTACCAGATCTTGCTAAAGGTGCTAAAGGTATTGGTATATTTAGAGAATTTTTAGAACAACATTCTGCTGAAAGATCAATAAAAATGATGGCAGTAGGTTCGCTTCCATTATACATTGCTCTTATAGTTCCTTTTGCCATGGCAAAAAGTGGAATGATCTCAGATGTAATAAGAATTCAAAATCCATTATACTTTAATTCTTCATGGCTTTCTATTCCAATTCCATCTAATCCAATAATTTTCACAATTCCAGGCTTTCTATCAGCTATTGTATACTTTATAGGATATGTTATATTATTAAATGAAAGACCATTTAATATATTGAAAGCTAAAGTAGATGTAATTGAAGGAGGAATTCTTGAATATGCTGCAAAACTTAGAGCAGGATACTATATAATAAGAAATCTTATGTTATTCATACTTTCAAGTATTTTTGTTACATTATTCATTGGAATACCATTTGATCCCTTCATGCCTTTATGTATGATTATAAATATAGTATTAAGCTTAATAATGCCAATTGCTCTTTCTGTACTTGTAGCATTTTCTCCAATATTTACCTTCCGTCAAATTTATCCGACTGCTATAGGATTTTCTGCAATAGGAACACTTGCTTTAATAATTTCTATAATCTGAGGTGATAATATGCCAAAAATTGTTCTAAGAGGAAAACATGTAATAAATCTTGGTGGATGGATTGTAGAGAATGTAGCAAATNTNCCATATAGAGATTATATCGTTGGAAATCCATTTGATGAACCTGTTAAAATAGAAGCTCCTATATATTCTATTGATGGTATAAAAGCATTAGAAAAACTTGGTTTAATTGTTGAGCCTTTATTGCCATATGAAAATCTTGTAGAAAAAATTAAAAAAGTTAAGTCTTTAATTAAGTGATAAAATGAAAATTGTTTTTATTGGTAATCCAGGACTATCATATGGATATAAAATATTTGGCATAGAGCCTATACCAGTAACTTCAAAAGAAGAATTTTTAAAAGCAATTGAAAAAGTATTAAGAATGAATGATATTGGAATTATACTATTAGATAGTGATTTCTCTTCATTAGTAAAAGACTATATTCGTAATTTAAAAATAAAAACAACAATTCCCTTTATAATAGAAGTTCCTGGATTAAAATCCATTCCAGAAATGGATATTAAGCTCATTTCAATAAAGCGATAGGTGTGAAATATGAGCCAAAACATAGAAGCTTTTAAACAAATGGTTGATAAATTACTAAATGATGCAAAAGAGAGAGTAATTACTATTATTAATAATACATTTGAAGATATACTAAAAATGTTTAATGAATCTGAAAAATATACTATATCTCATTATAAAGAAACTTTATCTTCATATAAAGAAAGAGCAGAAATAGAATCTAAAAAAGAGATATCAAGAGCAGAAATAGAATCTAGATTATATTTGCTAAATTTAAAAGATACATGTATTAATAAAGTCTTTGAAGAAGTAAAATCTAAACTAATAGAATATTGTAAAAGTGATGAATACATAGAGATTATTTTAGAAAAATTAAAAAATATATCAAAGGAAATTCCTATAGAAGAACTTCTTATGAAAGAAGATGATATTAAACGTATAAAAATCACTAGACTCAGAAAAATCTTGGGCTCTTCAGAAATAAAGCCTCATCCTATTGAAATAGGTGGATTCATTATTATATCTAAGAATGGTAGATTGACAATAAATAGGACATTTGATTATTTAGTAGAAGCAGAAAAACAAGTTCTAAGATCAAAAATTGCATCAATTTTATTTAGGTGATGAAGATGAAAATTGGTAAAATAATAAGAATCAGTGGTCCTGTTGTACAGGCTGAAGGTGCTTTAGGTTTTGAAATGCATGAATTAGTAATGGTTGGAAATGAGGAATTAATAGGTGAAGTTGTTAGAATAGAAGGAGACATTATAACAGTACAAGTATATGAAGATACTATTGGTTTGAAAATAGGAGAACCTGTTAAAGGCTCTGGAATGCCTTTAGCTGTAGAATTAGGCCCTGGATTATTACAAAGTATATTTGATGGAATTCAACGTCCGCTTACTATCATAAGAGAAGCTACTGGTGATTTTGTAAGAAGAGGAGTTAAAACAACAGCATTACCAAGAGATAAAAAATGGCATTTTGTTCCATTAAAGAAAGCAGGGGATTATGTAAAACCTGGTGAAATTATTGGAAAAGTCCAAGAAACACCATTAGTAGAGCATAGAATTCTTATTCCTCCAAATAGAGAAGGTAAAATAGAATACATAGCAGAAGAGGGTGATTATACAATAGAAGAAATAATAGCAAAACTTTCACTAAATAATACAACATACGATTTAAAAATGTATCATAAATGGCCTGTAAGAAGACCAAGACCTTATGTAGAACGTCTTGAACCAACAGAACCTCTTATAACAGGTCAAAGAATAATTGATACATTATTTCCAATTGCAAAAGGAGGAGCAGTTTGTATTCCTGGAGGATTTGGTACTGGCAAAACTGTGACTTCTCATCAACTTGCTGCATGGTCAGATGCTCACATAATTATATACATTGGTTGTGGAGAAAGAGGAAATGAAATGACTGAAGTTTTAATAAACTTTCCAGAATGGAAAGATCCAAGAACTGGAAGACCATTAATGGAAAGAACAATATTAATTGCAAATACAAGTAATATGCCTGTAGCTGCAAGAGAAGCTAGTATATACACTGGTGTAACAATAGCTGAATACTTTAGAGATATGGGATATGATGTCGCAATAATGGCAGATTCTACAAGTAGATGGGCTGAAGCATTAAGAGAAATTGCTGGAAGACTTGAAGAAATGCCAGCTGAAGAAGGTTATCCTCCATATCTTGCATCTAGACTTGGAGAATTTTATGAACGTGCTGGAAGGGTCAAAACATTAAGTGGACTATATGGATCTGTAACATTAATAGGTGCAGTTTCTCCACCTGGAGGAGATTTTTCAGAACCTGTTACTGTTCACACAAAAAGATTTGTTAGAGCTTTCTGGGCACTAGATACTGCATTAGCAAGTATGCGTCATTATCCTGCAATAAATTGGTTAATATCATATTCTGAATATGTTGATTATGTTGAAAAATGGTGGAATGAAAAAACTCATGGAAATTGGAAAAACCTAAGATTAAAAGCTCTTGAGATATTAAAAAGAGAAGATGAATTAAAAGAAATTATAAGATTAATTGGTATAGAGTCTCTTCCTGAAAGTGAAAAATTAATTCTTGAAACTGCAAGACTCTTAAGAGAAGGTTTTCTTCAACAAAATGCATATGATACAATAGATACTTATTCTTCACCAGAAAAGCAATATAAACTTTTATATGCAATTCTTGAATTCCATAATATGGCACTTAAAGCAATTTCAAAGGGTATACCTGTTTCAAAGATCATTTCATTAAGATCTGTTGTTGATTTAGCAAAAGCAAGAATGAATGTACCAAATGAGAAAATTGATGAAATAGACAATATTTTGAAACAGATAGAATATGAAATTAATAGTATTATGGAGGAGAAATCTTCATGAGTATTGAATATAAAACCATACAAAAAATTAGTGGTCCTTTAATATTTGTAGAAGGAGTCTCTGGAGTAGGATATAATGAACTTGTAGAAATAAGAGATCCAGAGGGAAATTTAAGAAGAGGAAGAGTTCTTGAAATTAATAGAAATATTGCAGTAGTTGAGGTTTTTGAAGGAACAACTGGTCTTTCTATTACATCTTCAACTGTAAGATTTCTTGGTAAACCTTTAACAATACCTCTATCAACTGAAATGCTTGGTAGAATTTTTAATGGGCTTGGAGAACCAATAGATGGCGGTCCTCCTCCATTTACAGAGGAATATAGAGATGTAAATGGATTACCAATGAATCCATATGCAAGAGATTATCCTACAAAATTTATACAAACAGGAGTCTCTGCTATTGATGGTATGAATACATTAGTAAGAGGACAGAAATTACCAATTTTTTCAGGTTCTGGTTTACCTCATAATTTACTTGCAACACAAATAGCAAGACAAGCTACAATAGTTGGTGAAGAAGAAGGATTTGCTGTTATATTTGTAGCTATGGGTATAAAACATGATGAAGCTGAATTCTTTAAGAAAAGCTTTGAAGAGTCTGGTGTACTAAAGAACTCAGCTCTATTCTTAAATTTAGCAGACGATCCTCCTGTAGAAAGATTAGTAACACCAAGATGTGCATTAACATTAGCAGAATATTTAGCATTTGAACAAGATATGCATATACTAGTAATACTGACCGATATGACAAATTATGCAGAAGCATTACGTGAGATTAGCGCAGCAAGAGAAGAAGTTCCAAGTAGAAAGGGATATCCGGGTTATATGTATAGTGATCTTGCTTCTATTTATGAACGTGCTGGAAGAATAAAAGGAAAGAAGGGAAGTATAACTCAAATGCCTGTACTTACTATGCCAAATGATGATATAACTCATCCAATTCCTGATCTTACTGGTTATATAACAGAAGGACAAATTGTACTTGATAGAGATCTACATAGACGTGGTATATATCCACCAATAAATGTTCTTCCAAGTCTTTCTAGATTAATGAAGGATGGAATAGGAAAAGGAAAAACAAGAGAGGATCATGGTCCAGTATCTAATCAGCTTTATGCTGCATATGCAAGAGCTCAAGAATTGAGAATGTTAAGTACTATAATTGGAGAAGAAGGATTAACTGATAGAGATAAATTATACTTAAAATTTGGAGAATTATTTGAAAGAAAATTCTTAAGCCAAGGAATAAATGAAAATAGAACTCTAGAGACAACATTAAATATTGCATGGGAGTTACTTTCCATATTCCCAGAAAGTGAACTAACAAGAATTCCAGATCATATATTAAAGAAATATTATAAGAGGATATGACTCTTGTCTCTAAGAGTTATACCCTCTAAGATGAATTTAATTCGTTTTAGGAGAACTCTTAATTTTTTAATTAGAGTTCATGATCTTCTTGAAGATAAGAAAGAAATTTTACTTTTAGAAATAAGTAAAAGGATAAATGAAACAATAAAATTAAGAAAAGAAGTTAATGAAATGCTGAAAAATGCATATGAACTTTTAAATAAAGCTAACGTAATAATGGGCAATAAAAAAATAGAAATTATTGAACCAATAAGTGAATATAAAATTGAAATTAAAAAAAGAAAAATCATGGGAATTTCCATACCTGCTATTTCTTTCTCAAAAGAAAAAAAGCCTATTTCCTATGGAATCTCTCAACCTACTGTACTACTAGATAATTTTATTGAAATTTTTGATAAATGTACTCCAATGTTATTAAGATTAGCAGAAATGGAAATGATTTTAATAAAGCTATTAGAAGAAGTTAAAAACACTCAAAAAAGAATAAATGCATTAGAATATGTTTTAATTCCTCGATATAAAAGCCTAATAGCATTTATATCTTCTGTTTTAGAGGAAAGTGAAAGAGAAGAATTTGTAAGAATTAAAAAACTTAAGAGTATTTGGATGAGGAGGGCAGTACATGAGTGAAGAGGAATTAAAAATAAAAGAAATTTATGAAATGAAGAAAATTGAAATAAAAAAGCAAATTGAAGATGTTATTGATAAAATATCAAAAGAAATTGAAATGAAAAAAGAAGAAATATATAAAAGGGTTTTATAAGTAAATTTTAATAAAAATAAAAAAAGAGGCGAATACTTTGAAAACAACTAACTCACATAAAATTACATTATTCTGGGCTTTGGTCATTATTATGGGAATATTTATGGCAATATCTTCTATAACTTTAGTAAAAGCAACAGTAATTCCATCTAAAGCCCAAGTTAGTGCCATTGAGTCAAGTGATATTGGTATGTTAGCAATTTCTTCAGCTATATCAATTGCAGCATGTGGAATTGGTGCAGGATATGCATTAGCACGTAGTGGTAGTGCTGCAATTTCTGCTTTAGTAGAAAAACCTGAAACTTTCTTTAAAGCATTTCTTGTTGTTACACTTTGTGAAGCTATTGCTATTTATGGTCTAGTAATATCTGTACTGCTATGGATTAGAATACCTTGATGATTAGGTGTACTTAATGTTCCGTCCAGAAAGGATATCAAAAACTTCTCTAATTTTTTTTAAATCTGATGCAGAAGAAGTCCTTAAAATATTAAGTAAACACGAAGCATTTCATATAATTATAAAAGAAAACAATATAGAGTCTGGAAATATAAATAAACTAAAATTACTAATTGAAAAAATAGATGATATAATAAAAAGAATAAGAAATATTTCTGGCGAAGTAGAAATAGAATCTTATTATCAAACTTATTATCAAATTCCAGAATCAAAAGATATAACATCTTTGATTTCTAGTATAGAAAATGAAGTAATTAATTATGAGAATAAAGTAAAGGAAATTGAACAAATACTAAATTTAGAAAATTCACTTAGCTTTATTATTTCACTTTGGAGACCTATTGCTATTAAATTGAAGGAAATATTTCCAATTAAATTTTACTCAAAGTATTTCTCATTTATTGCTTTTTATCAAAAAGAGTATCATCCTACTGTATTCAATATTCCTCTTCCAAATATCATTATTAATATATCACAAAATCCTAATATAATACTATTAATTTGTTTTAAGAATGATGAATATAATATTAAAAAATATCTTGAAGAAGCTGGTTATGCAGAAATACCTAAATTCAACAATATGCCAAAAGATATATTCGAAGTAGATGAAGTTATTAAATTATTGCAGGATAGAATTAATGATATATCTAAAATAAAAAATGAATTAATCTCTAATATATCTAAAATAACATCGAGATTATTTTACTTCAGATCAATTTTATCTGATTTTCTTTCTATTATTAATATCAAGGAAAATTATTCTTTTGGAAGAAATTTAGTTATATTAGAAGGTTATGTTCCAACAAGAAATACTAATTTATTATTTAAAGACTTAAGAGAAAAATTAAATGGTAGAATAATTGTAAATTATGTAGAAGAACATTCATCAAAGGATATTCCTGTTATATTTAGATATCCTAAATTTATTTCATTATTTGAAAAAATAACATGTTTATATGGTACTCCTTCATATAATGAAATAAATCCAACACCAATTTTAGCCATAACATTTCCTTTATTCTTTGGACTTATGTTTGGAGATATTGGACATGGTATTATGTTATCACTTTTAGGATTATTCTTATATAAATATACAAAATCCTTATCAAGAATTGGAATCTATCTTTTTATATGTGGTATATTTTCTGCTATTATTGGTGGTTTTCTATATGGTGAAGCATTTGGTAAGCATATTTTCCATGGCATATTTTCACCTGGTGAAGATTTCATGTCATTACTCAAATTTTCATTATATATTGGTATAGCTCATATTTCAATTGGCCTATCAATACAAATAATTAATAATTTAATACAGAATAAGAAAGTTGATGCATTTTTATTAAATCTACCAAGACTTATGCTTTACATTTGTTTTATATACTTAGTATTTGGTTTTGGTTTAAATATAATGAGATGGTTAGAAGGACCTATTCTAATAATGATCATTCCCATGATATTTATGATGATTGGAAAGCCTACATGGGCTCTTATATCCCATGGAAAAAGAGAATTTCTTTCAGTTTTTGGAGAAATAGGATTTGAAACTATTGATACAGTAATTCGCTTCATTTCAAATACCGTATCTTACTTGAGAATATTCGCAATGGTAATGGCACATATTTATCTTACAAATGTATTTTACAGCTTATCATATATTGCTGGAGAGGGAATTACTGGAATTATATTTTCATGGTCAATGGCAATAATAGGAAATATATTTGTTGTTCTTTTAGAATCAATTGTAGCAGTAGCTCAAGATCTCAGGCTTCACTTCTATGAGTGGTTTAGTAAATTCTTTGAGAATAATGGAGTAAAATTCTCTCCATTTAAATTAACAATATTAACTAGATGATAAACTCCTGAACTATTGTACTTGGTATAATTCCTTTTTCTATACTAATTGCAATTCTTATTATGTTCTTTATTTCAATTTTCTTCATTTCAATATATGCAATAATCTCTCCTAATCCTACATAATCTTCATAGTACATTTTTTTCAATATTGATATTAACTTTTTTTCAAAATCTCTTTCTATTGCTCTTTGATTATCTTTATATTCCTCCATACTTAGTATGGATAAAGCCTTATCAATATTTTCTTCTTTTAATGCCTCGGAAAGTATTTTTTTATCAATTTTTCCTCCTTCTAATATTAATAATTTCATTAAAATATCCTTTCTTATATTATTCTTAATTCCTCTTATTATTGTCAATACATTATGTTCATCTATTTTTAATGAAATATAGCTTTTCAATACATTGTAAATGTTATATTTTTTTGTCAATTCTATAATCTTTAAAATTCTATTTTTAGCTATAAATGAAATAACAACTCCTGGTACTTCATATTCAATAATTTTCTTGAATTCTTCATTAATTTCATTTAATAAACCCTTCTTATACTTCTCTAAAATTGTTTTTGCAATATTCTCTTCTTCAAATTCTTGTTTTAATAATTCTAATAATTCTCTATAAGAAGGTGCAATTTTTATAAATTCACTTAGTTCTGTATAAAACAATTCTAATAGTTTTTCTTCTATATTTCTTGAATCAGGTTTTACATCAGCCAATTCTGGATATATACTTCTTAATCTACTTACTAATTCATTTAAATCTTTAGAAGAAGTAAGTTCAATTAATTGTCTCTCACTGAGCATTTTACTTCTTTTTGCAGAGGCTTTAACTGCTGTATATACCACATCGCTCAAATTTTACATCTCCTTAAATTTATTAAGGATATACTGAAGAACTTCACTTACAGCTTCATTCATGTTTTTTTCGCTTTTTCTTTTAATTTCTTCTCCTTCCTTTTCTACCATTTCTTTAATTTCTTCTATTTTCAATTTTGTATCTTTTTGTATTTTTAAAAATAAATTCTCTCCTTCTTTTTTCGCTTTTTCTTCAATTTCTTTTTCTATTTTTTTTGCTTCTTCTTCAGCTTTTCTTCTAATTTCTTCAGCTTTCTTTTTTGCTTCTTCTTCTATAGAAATTGCTAAATCTTCTGCTTTTTTAAGTCCTTCCAATATTTCCTTCAACTTGCCCTCCTCCCTGATGTTATATATCCAGTATGACCAATCATTATTGTTTCAGGTCTTGTCTCATTTAATTTTACTTTATATCTCCTAATAATTAATTCAATAGTTTTTATATTTATAAATCCTGCTAATTTCATTGCTTCAACAGTTTTTTCAACTTGATTTATTGTAGGGCTAAAACTTACAAATCTTCCTCCTATTTTCAAGGCTTTTTTTGCTTCTTCTACTACAAGCCATGGAGTTGCCATATCTAGTACAACTGCATCAACATTTCTTTCATCAATTCCCTTTGTAATATCCTTTAGTTTAAATTCTACATATTTACTTAGTCCTAATCTTTCAATATTTTTTTTAGCAATTTTTTGAAATTCTTCTCTAATTTCATATGTATATACTTTTCCATCAGGTCTTATTAAATTTGCAATATAAGATGTTAATACTCCGCTTCCAGTTCCAGCCTCAACAACTATTGATCCAGGATGTATATTAGCTTGAAAACATATATAACATAAATCCTTTGGGTAAATTATTTGAGTTTTTCTTATAATTCTCTCAAGAAAATCTATATAGTCTAATGGTAAGACTTTTAATGAGACTGCCATATTTGTTTGAATTTCACATCCATATGATTTTCCTATGATATCATCTAATTTTACTACTCCTTTATGTGTATGAAAGGTTTTTCCTTTTTCTATTTTTACAATCCAACTATTCTTATCATTTAGATATAGAAGAACTTCATCTCCTTCTTTTATTTCCATTTTTCTTCCCCATAATTATTTCCGTGAAATTTTTATATTTGTTATCTTTTTTTTAAGCTGGTGATTATATGCAAAAACCCTTGGAAGGAATTCGTGTATTAAACGTTACACAGGCATTATTCGGGCCATACTGTGCTATGATTTTAGCAGATCTTGGTGCAGAGGTAATAAAAATTGAGAAACCTGGAACTGGTGATATGAATAGAGAATGGGGGCCATTCTTTCCTAATGTTCAAGGTCCAGATAAAAGTGGATATTATGTGAGTTTACATAGAGGGCAAAAAAGCATTACATTAAACTTAAAAACAGAAAAAGGAAAACAAATACTTAAAGAATTAGTTAAAATAAGTGATGTACTAATTGAAAACTTTAAGCCAGGAACACTAGATGGTTGGGGAATTGGATATGAGGAATTAAGAAAAATAAATCCAAGACTTATATATGCATGTGGCTCAGGTTTTGGACACTATGGTCCATATAAAGATTGGCCAAGTTATGATATTATAGGACAAGCCATGGGTGGATTTATGGATTTAAATGGATGGCCAGATAAGCCTCCATGCAGAGCAGGTTCTTCTATAGGTGATATAGTAGCAGGAATGTTCCTTTGTATAGGTATACTTGTTGCACTTAGATATAGAGATATGACTGGAAAAGGACAGAAAGTAGATGTTGCTCAAATGGACTCAATGATTGCAATATTAGAAAATGCTGTTGTACGTTATAGTATAGAAGGAAAACCTCCAACAAGAATAGGTTCAAAACATCCAACAATTACTCCATTTGATGTATTTAAAGCAAAGGATGGATATGTAGTAATAGCTGCAGGTAATGATGCTATATGGAGAAGACTATGTACTGCCATGGGAAAACCAGAATTAGCAGATGATCCAAGATTTCGTACAAATCCATTGAGATGTGAGCATGAGCCAGAACTTAAACCAATAATAGAGGAATGGACAAAAGATAGAACAAGATGGGAAATAGTTAATTTATTATTAAAGCATGATGTTCCTTCTGCTCCAGTTTACAATGTAGCAGAAGCTGTTGAAGATCCTCATACAAAAGCAAGAGAAATGGTTGTTGAAATTTATCAACCTCAATATGGAAAAGTAAGAATAGCCGGTTGTCCAATTAAATTCTCAGAAACTCCAATAAAAATAGACAAACCAGCACCACTATTAGGTCAACATACTGAAGAAATATTAACACAACTTTTAGGATACACTAAGGAACAAATAGAAGAACTAAAAAAAGAAAATGTTATATGATTTTTTCCTTACTTCTGATTTTATTTCAGGAGAAAAAATAGCAAAAAAATTGAATATAAGCAGAGTAGCTGTTCATAAGAAAATTCAAAATCTTAGAAAACAAGGTTATGTTATAGAGGGTATTCGTGGAAAAGGTTATAGACTTATACCAAGATTTGATGGTCTCCTTCCATTAGAATTAAAACTAAGATTAAAGACTAAAATTTTTGGAAAGGAGATTATAACATTAGAAAGTATAGATTCTACACAAATATTGATAAAAGAATTAGCAGAAAAAGGTTTTCCAGAAGGAACTTTGGTAATTGCATTAGAACAAACGAGTGGAAAAGGAAGAATGAATAGAAAATGGATATCTCCTAAAGGAGGACTTTGGTTTAGTTTATTATTACGTCCATCAATACTTTCTAAAGATATTTATAAACTTTCATTATTGTTTGGAGTAGCAATAACTATTTCTTTAGAGCATTATGGTATAAAAGCATCACTTAAATGGCCTAATGATATTATAATTAATAATAGAAAATTATGTGGAATATTATTAGAAGGTGATATTGAATTAGATAAAGTAAATTTTGTAACCGTAGGAATAGGAATTAATGTTAATTTTCCTTCTAATATTCTTCCTAATGATTTAAGATCTTCATCAATATCTATTTATGATATATTAGGAAGAAATATAGATAGAGCAGAACTATTATGTAAAATCTTAGAATATTCTGAGAAACTATATCTTCAAGCAATTAATGAAGGTTTCTCTAATATTATTTCACTATGGCGCTCAAAATCATCTATATTTGGAAAATCTATTGAAGTTAAATTACTAGATAAGAGTATTAAAGGTATAGCTATAGATATTGATGATGATGGTTCATTAATTTTAAATCAGAATGGAAAAATAATAAAAATTTATTCTGGTGATGTTATCTTCTTATAGCAGTGAAAATTTTCTTCCTTATTTCAGATTGTAAGATCTCAGGAATACCTGGTAATCCTGGATCTAAGAAGCCTTTTACAAGTATTCCTATGGCATCATCAGGAGGAATTCCCCTTGCCATTAAGTAATTTAATTGTTCTTCTTGTAATTTTCCTATAGCAGCCTCATGTGATAATTCTGTTTCAGAATGTTCTGCTATTAATTCAGGTATGGCAACTATTGAAGCTGTAGGACATAATATCATTCCTCTACATTCAAGATGTCCTTTAGTATTTCTATTTTGTCCTATAATTTGACCTCTATTATAGACTTTTGCATTACCAGTAGCAACAACCTTAAAAATTGATTCTCCAGAACAGCCTTCATTCATTAAAATAATTCTACTTCCTAAGTCTATAATAGAATCTTGACTCCCATATATTATAGAATTAAATTTTGCTTTTGCATCTTTTCCTATAAGATAAGCAGTAGGATATGCTTGTAAATCTCTTACTGGTTTAAGTAATATATAGTTTGATATAAATACTCCACCATCTTCTATAATTACCCCTGTTCTAGGTCTAACATATGTGCCTTCATTCCAACTATGTACCATAGTGAATATTATTTTTGCATTTTTCTTTACATAGAATTCACTAATACCAATATGAAGACCATAATTGACTTTACTACCTATTGTACAACCTGTTATTATATTAATTTCAGACCCTTCTTCTGCTATTATTATATTATGTGGAGCTTGTAATAATCCTTGAGAATGTATATACAAACAAGCTTGAATTGGTTGTGAAATCTTAGTGTAAGGAGCAGCTCTTATAAAATATCCCTTAGTTGATTTTAATTCAGCTATAGCTGTATATTTATCTTGATCAACAGAAATTGCCTTCCAATAATATGATTTTAACCAATCATATCTTAATAAAGCCTCATCTATGGGTAAAATCTCCAATCCTTTTATATTAGATGCTACTCTAGATAATACTACTGAATGATCTACTTGAAAATAAATACCACTTTTCTCTTGAGATAATTCAATACCAACTTCTAATACCTTATTTTTTATTTCATCATTAATCATAGTTTTCTCTTCTGTTTTATCAATAAATTTATTTATATCGATATCACTTCCATAGGCTGCTCTTTTTGTTAAGGCCTGAAGTGCAAGATCTCTATATCTATCCTTCCAACTCATTTTTTAATACCTCTTTTATGAGTGCCTCATATCCTAATGCTTCTATTTTAGGAATCAATTCTTCATAACTTCCGGTTAGAACTATCTTGCCTTTTGACATTATATAAACTTTATTTGGTTTTACATATTGAAGTATATGTCTATGATGTGTAATTATCATTACTGCACAATTATTTTCTTCAATATAATTTTTTAAGCTATTTCCAAGTATTCTCAAAGAATCTATATCTACGCCACTATCTATCTCATCAAGAATCATAAGCTTTGGTTTCATTGCAAATAATTGTGCAAGTTCACTTCTTTTTCTTTCACCACCAGAAAATCCTACATTAAGTTCTCTATCCATATAAATACTAGGCTCAAGATCTACTTTTCTTAAGATTTCTTCTATAAATTTAGAATCTTTTAATATCCAAGGATTTTTACCAGCAGCAAAAGCTATCATATCTCCAAATCTTAAGCCACGTATGGTAGGCGGTGATTGAAATGCTACTGCAATTCCTAATTTTGCTCTTTCATAAATTGTAAGATTAGTAATGTCTTTACCATCAAATACTATCTTCCCCTTACTTACTATATATCGAGGAAAACCAGCTAATGTAAGTACAAGTGTGGTCTTTCCTGATGCATTATGACCCATTATAGCAATTACTTCTCCTTTTTCCATTGATAAATTTATTCCCTTTAATATTTCCTTTCCTTCTACTACTACATGTAGATTATCAGTTTCTAATAGCAATTTAAATCCCTTTATAGCTTTATATAACTCATTTATATTTATTCTTTTATGAGATTAATTTTATTATATTCTGGTGGTAAAGATAGTAATTTAGCATTATATAAATTAATAAATAAAGGATATAAAGTTGATCTTCTCACCATTATTCCTAAAACTTTCGACTCATGGATGTTTCATAGACCAAATGTTGAATTTACAAAAGTACAAGCTGAGTGTATGGAATTGAATTGGCAATCCTTTATTGTTTCTGGAGAAAAAGATAAGGAAATTCAAGAAATTATTGATTTTCTTAAAGATAAGGAAATTGATGGTATTGTTGCAGGTGCTATTAAGAGTAGATATCAAAAAGAAAAAATAGAATATATTTGTGATAAATTGAATGTTAAACCCATATTTCCATTATGGGAGCTTTCAGAAATGGAGATTTTGAATAATATTATTGAATTGGGCTTTGAGGTATATTTTTCATGTGTAGCTGCAGAAGGCTTTGGAAAGGAATGGCTTGGTAGAAAATTAGATCTAAAAGCTATAAATGAGCTAATTAAATTAAAAGAAAAATATGGAATTAGCATAGTAGGTGAAGGAGGGGAATATGAAACTTTTGTCTGTGATTCTCCTCTATTTAAAAAAAGAATAAAAGTAACTACAAGCGAAATAGTATGGCATAGAAACTATGGCTATTGGTTTATAAAGAATTATGAATTAATTTCAAAAAATTAAAAAAAATCAAATCGCTTAGAAATATGTATGAGCAAATTCATATTTGTAACTGGAGGAGTTTTAAGTAGTGTAGGAAAAGGAATTCTCACAGCTTCTATAGGTAAGATGTTACAAGTAAGAGGATATAGTGTTTCTGTAGTAAAAATAGATCCCTATGTAAATGTAGATGCAGGAACAATGAATCCATATATACATGGTGAAGTATTTGTAACTGAAGATGGAGGAGAAACAGATTTAGATCTTGGACATTATGAGAGATTCTTAGATATAAATTTATCAAAATTAAATAACATTACTACAGGGCAAATATATGCAACAGTAATTGAAAAAGAAAGAAGAGGAGAATATCTTGGAAGCTGCGTTCAAATAATACCACATATAACTGATGAAATTAAAAGACGTTTAAGAGAAGTTGCCAATAAGTCAAATATTGATGTACTTCTTGTAGAAATTGGTGGAACTGTTGGAGATATAGAAAGCTTACCTTTTTTTGAGGCTGTAAGACAAATGCGACTTGAAGAAGGTTATTATAATACCTTATTTGTTCATATCGCTTTAGTGCCAATATTAGATGTTACTCATGAACAAAAAAGTAAACCTTTTCAACATAGTATACAAGAATTAAGAAGAATAGGTATACAACCAGACATACTAGTAGCAAGATGTCGTACACAATTAGACAAGGAAGTTAAAAGAAAAATTTCATTATTTGGTAACGTTACTCCCGATGCAGTATTCACATCATATGATGTTGATAATATATATGCACTTCCAATAGAATTAGATAAACAAGGTATGGGTGATTATATTGTAAAAAGACTAATGTTAAATAATACTATGCCCAACTGGAGTGAATGGAAATCAATTGTTGAATCATTTAGAGATACAAAGGATAAAGTAAAGATAGCAATGTGTGGCAAATATACCAAACTCATAGATTCTTATATGAGTATTGTAGAAGCATTAAAACATGCAGGAGCAAAGCTCAAAGTCTCTCCAGAATTTGGATGGATTGAAACTACAGAACTTGAAGAAGACCCTCTATCTATATCAAAACTTAGTGATTATCATGGTATTATAGTTTTGCCTGGATTTGGTGTAAGAGGTTCTGAAGGAAAAATAATGGCAATAAAATATGCAAGAGAAAATAAAATTCCTTTTTTTGGAATATGTTTTGGCTTTCAATTAGCAGTTGTAGAATTTATGCGGAATGTAGTTGGTTATAAGGAGGCACATACTACCGAAATAAATCCAGATACAAAATATCCCGTAATAGATCTGTTACCAGAGCAAAAAAATGTGATGAAATTAGGTGGTACAATGCGTTTAGGATCATATAAAATAATTATAAAAGAAGGAACATTAGCTCATAGTATTTATGGTTGTAATGAAGTTTTTGAAAGACACCGTCATAGATATGGAGTCAATCCAGAATATATTCCTATATTAGAAGAAAATGGTCTGATTATAAGTGGAATTTCTTATGATGAGAAAAATGTAGAATTTATAGAAATTAAGAATCATCCATTCTTCTTTGCCTCTCAAGCACATCCCGAATTTAAATCTAGACCAGGCAGACCATCTCCACCTTTTTTAGGATTTATTAAATCATGTATAGAGAGGAAAAAAGCTATTCAAAGATAAATCTTATTTCTTTTAGGTTTGTTGTACAAATTTTTTTAACTCCTCTTATACCTGGTTTATATAATGTTTTAATAAGTCTTGCATTTTCTAAAATTTTCATTTGAGCACTAGCATTAGCTTTACTTTGTTTTATGAATTCAGCTATCTGTTGCATATCTACTTCTTTTCCTCTTACATAATTCAATATTTGAATTCTTGTAGGAGATGATAATGCCATTGCCACATTTACAATATCATTTTCTCCTTTTACTATTAGAACTCCATTTTCATATCTAATTTGTTCTTTTTCTTCTTTCACTTTATTCACCTTTTTTATGAGATTTTCTTTTAATTTAGAAAAGAATTTACTTTTAAACTTTTTGTTTATATAATAAAGTGTAAAAATAATAATTTTTATTTTTTATTTATTAATAACTTTAATTATCTTATTTAAAATAATATTTATAACAAAAAATATAATATAGTTAAAAAGTAATAAAAAAGTAACGGAATATAAATGCAGTTGTATAGAATTGTATTAGGAATAGATAGACTTCCTTCTTATGATAAGTACTCAATTGTAGTAATGAATACCTCTGATATTCTATTAAGAAAAGAAGGTTTGTCTAAGACTGAAATATTAGAAATTGCCCAACAATATAAAGTTGATGCAATTGCAATTGATAATATATATGAACTTGGATCAGAACAAGAAATTAAAAATTTTATGAGTTATATCTATAGGGCTGATCTTATTCAAATCTGTGGCTCTCCTTTTCATGGTTTTAAATCTCTCTCATTAATTGCAAAAGAATTAGGTCTTTCAAAAGGAGGAAAGCTCTCTTCTATAAAATCTGCAGAGGTTTGTGCTATGGCAGTTTTATTGGGTCATGGATACATAGTAAAATTTTATGATCCTGAAACTAAGGTAATAATCTCTCGAAGAAGAAGTTTTGGCTCAGGAGGAATGAGTGCAAATAGGTATAGAAGGAGTATTGAAGGAGCAATATTAAATTTAACAAAAATTATTCAAAATCGTTTAAAATCAAAAAGAATAGATTATGATCTTATATTTAAAAAAGGGTCTCATGGTATAGATAGTGCTATATTTGTTATTTATTCACCCAGAAATCAATTAACTGGAATTATTCGTCCAATGCGTACTTCAAGTGTAAATATAAGAATTGTTCCTATTTTGTCTAAATCATTTGATTACATTCCAATCTCTCATATTGAAGAGAAACGAAAGAAAAAATATCTTATTATTGGAATAGATCCAGGAACAGTTTGTGGAATTGCCATACTCGATTTAAATGGAAAGGTATTATATTTATCAAGTGGTAGAAATATTACAAGAGGAGAAATTACAAGAATTATAATATCATTGGGTAAAGCATTAATATTCGCATCAGATGTTAACCCTCCACCACTAATGATTTCAAAATTAGCTGCTTCTCATAATGCACTTATATTTTCACCAGAGTCTTCATTAAAAATAGATGAGAAAATTTCTCTCTTAAATAAAATTACTTCTGAACAAAACATCATAGTCAGAGATTCTCATCAAAGAGATGCGCTTATTGCAGCTTTAAAAGCCTTTATGTATTATAAAAATAAACTAGAACAATGTGTAGCACATGTAAAAGAATCCGGTGTAAAAGTTGATATAGAGGAAGTTAAAGCATTAGTAATTAGAGGTGTAAGTATTAAGGACGCAATCTCTTTATCAGAATTACCACAAGTAGAAAGAAAACCATTAAGTATCAAAAAGCGTATGTCTGAAAAAGAGAAGATATTATTACTTAAAAATAAATTTAATTCTATAAAGTTAGAACGTGATGCCTTACTCCTCAAAATAAAAGATTTAGAATCTAAAATAAATGAATTAGAGGAAAAATTGCTTTTGGCTAAAAGAGAGATTAAACAAGCCCCCAATGATTATGAATTAGATCGTCGTTTAAAATCTTTAACAGATGAAATAAATAAATTAAGATATGAACTTGAAAAAGAAAGAGATGAGAAAAAAGATATAATAAACAATATGATCTCATTAGCAAATGGAAATGCTATTATAATTAGAAAATTCTCTACACTTAAAGAAGCCATAGACTCTAAAATTAATAGATTTGTTATTAAAAAAGTAGGAGAAATCAATGAAGAACTTAAAGATAAATTATTAAAATCTCCTCCAGAATTTATAATAACTCAAGAAGTTTCTAATATTCTATTTGACTTTAATGTACCTATTATTTATCTAAATGAAATTAATTTTAAAGATTATAATGATTTTATTATAATTGAGAGAAAATTATTTGAAGAGATCTTAGAAAATTCTAAGAAAAGACTAGAGGAAAAAAATAAAGAAAAAACTAAAAAATTGATTTCATTATTTGAAGAATATAGAAAAGAGAGAATTAAAGAATTTAAAAAAGTGTAAACTTTCTTTCTAATAATCCCTCAATTATCTTTTCAATTTGATCAAATTCTTTATTAACAATACTTTCTATTTCATATTTCATATTACTAGTTAAATTATATGATTTTTCCAATACTAATTGTATATTTGTTAAATAAGGATTATCAATGGCTCTACCTATTTGACTTACAATTTTTACATATACTTCTTCTATTCCTTTTATTTTTGCAATTTCATTTGCAATATTACATGCAATCACATTATATATCTTACCTACATGACTCATTGGATTTTTGCCTGCAGTAGCTTCAAGTGACATTGGTCTTGATGGTGTTATAAGACCATTAACTCTATTACCTCTTCCAGTTTCACCATCATCTCCCATTTCTGCAGAAGTCCCTGTTACTGTTAGATAAACACTATTTATCTCAGGTCTATCTGCAGTATTTATTTCTATTTCTATAGGTACTTCATATTTTTTGACCAAATAATCTTGTAATTTATTCTTAAGTTCTTCTTTTACAGATATATAATGATTTATATCATGTATAAATTTTGAGATCATTGCTACTGCAATTATCAACTTGATTTCATTACCTATACGTAATCCCATGACTTTTACATCTTCTCCAACCTCAGGCATTTCTTTTTTTAATTTATTTGAATTAATGAATCTTTCAGTATCATAAACTATTTTCTCTAGTGTAGTAAGTGGTGCAAAAGCAACACCAAAAGATGTGTCATTTGCACATTTTATCTTACTTTTATAATTATAAATAGAAACAAGATCTACAGAACCTCTTCCAACTCTATAATCGACTATTACATGAGTCTCAGGGTCTAAAAATCTCATATTATTTTTTATCCAATTCTTTGCAGCTTCTATTGCAATTCTCCCAACAGGTATACATTCTCTTACATTATTACTAATTATATCTGTAGTAGCTCTTCCAGACATTAATATGTATATTGGCGTTACTACTTCTCCTCCACCAAATCTTACATTTGTTTGTCCTCCAACTATTAGCACTTTATCTACATTATGATGAAGTACCTGACCAAATCTTTCCATATAGTATTTACAAAGAGAAAGACTAAATTCTTCTGATAGACTATCTGCCATAAAATCAGGATGACCTGTACCTTTTCTTTCTACAAATTCTACTAATTGATTTTTAACAGTTTGAGAATAAAGTTCTTCAACTACAATATTTCTACTCATCAATTATATTCACCACATAGATTCTTATGAACGTTGTAAAATTTCTTTAGCAGGAGATGTTACAATATACAGTATATTACTTCCTCTTACTAGGACCTTGCCATATTTTGCTAATGGACTACCATTATCTATTGTTTCTATAGCATCAGTTAATACTAAATTCATTGTTTGATCATATCTAACAAGATTTCCTATATATTCATGGCCATCTTTTAGTTTTACTAATATTTGATTATTTAGGGCTTTATTAAGTAATCTAAATGTTTCATTTGGCATTAATCAACACCATATGGATTCTCTATTATAGAGTTTGTAGTTTATATTTATTAAGCTTATTATTATTTTTTACCAATTAGGAAAATACTTTTCATAGTATCCGACTCATAAATTTCAGTATCTTCTGGTATATTTTTTGGTATATTTGAATGTTTTAAAATACTAATCCCGAATCTACCATTTCTTTTTAAACATCTAATAATTTCTGAGAAAAATTTTTCTTTATTTTCTGCAAGATCAATTACTGTAATACTCATTACTATATCTGCAATTTCATCTCTTAGTGGAAGATTTTCTCCATCCGCTAAAATTAATTCAGCTTTTCCAATTTTCTTTGCTTCTCTGATCATATTTATAGAAATATCAATACCAATTATTTCTTTACATTTTACCATTTTGAATAGAATACCTGTACCACATCCTACATCTATTAAAATTTCATCTTCTTTTGGCTTAATTCTTCCTAATAGAAAGCTTATTTTTAATTCCTGTTCTTCTTTATATCTCATATTATATAAATATGCAGTTGTATTATATTCCTCCATTAAATTACGTTTTTTCATGAGATAAAGATTTATTTAAGAGTTATATTTTTATTTAGGATAGTTTAAACTTAGAAAAATATGAGGTGAAAATATGGCAGAAACACAGAAATCACAACCACAAAAACCTAAAGAAGTCCTTAAGGATGTTGTATTAGTTGGTAAAAAACCACTAATGAGCTACGTCATGGCAGCATTAATGCAATTAACTCAAAGCGATTCCATTACAATAAAAGCAAGAGGAAGAGCGATTTCTCGTGCAGTAGACGTTGCTCAAATACTTACAAATAGATTCCTTGGAGATTCTTCAATAAAGTCAATAAAAATTGATACAGAGACTATAGGAGATCCACCTAGGAATGTATCAATAATAGAAATAGTGGTTTCTGGCAAACCATTAAAGAAATAAGCATACTGCATACTTTTACATCTTTTTTATTTTATTAATTAATTTTTTATCATATAAATTTTCAATTTTATAATAAATAAGCAATTTAGACGAAATAGAGATATAAACCAAAAAGAAGTACTAAGGTTTTGTTACGAAATATTTCATCCTCCTGCTATTGGAGGAAATATTGAGATACAATCTCCATCTTTCAATTCTGTTTTAATATCATTTAATCCTCTTATATCTTTTCCATTTAATAAGATTTTTACCATATCTTTTAATCTTCTTCCTTCAAAAATTATATTTTCTAAAATCGAACCAAATCTCTCTAATAATAAATTTAGAACATCTTCTATAGTAGTTCCTTCACATTCTATCTCCATACTTGATATGTCTAATACCTCTCTCAATATTGCGAAAAATTCTACTTTTATTTTCATTTCTTATCGATTAAATTTAAATAATCCTCATGATTAAATTCTTTTCGATTAAGAGATGATAAATACATGAATGGATATATGGGGAAAATATTAAGAGTTGATTTATCTTCAAAAGAAATTTCAATTGAAGAATTAAATATGGATATAGCATATCAATTTATTGGTGGAAGAGGATATGGTGCTAAGGTATTATTTGATGAACTTCCTGTAGGCATAGACCCTTTAGGTCCAAAAAATAAGTTAATATTTATGACAGGCCCTCTTACAGGCACACCTGCTCCTACTTCTGGCAGATATTCTGTATCTACAAAATCCCCTCTTACAGGTACAATATTTGATGCTAATGGTGGTGGATATTTTGGAGTTGAATTAAAAAGAGCTGGATTTGATGGAATTATAATAGAAGGAGTAAGTGATACTCCTGTATTTCTTTCTGTAATAAATGGAAAAGCAGAACTTAATGATGCAACTAATATTTGGGGCTTGGATGTATTTGAAACAGAAGCTCGTCTTAAACAGATTATAGGTGAGCCATATGCTAGAGTTGCTTGCATTGGTCCTGCTGGAGAAAGACTTGTTAAAATAGCAGCTATAATGAATGATAAACATAGAACTGCAGCTAGAGGTGGTGTAGGTGCTGTTATGGGATCAAAAAAACTTAAAGCAATTATAGTTAAAGGCTCAGCAGAGATTCCTATTGCAAATCGTTATGCATTTATGAAAGAAGTAAAGCGTTGTATAAATGTAATTAAAGGTCATCCAGTTACTGGTGATGGACTAGGAAGATATGGTACTGCTATATTAATTCATATAATTAATAAAGCTGGAATACTTCCAGTAAGAAATTATAAATCAGGTTTCTTTGAGGAAGCTGAAAAAGTAAGTGGAGAATACATGGCAAAAACAATTTTAAAAGGAAAAAAAGGATGTTTTGCATGTCCAATAATGTGTGGAAGAATTACAAATGTAAAATTACCTAATGGTAATATATTAGAAACAGAAGGACCAGAATATGAAACAATATGGGCTTTCGGTCCAAATTGTGGTATAAGTGATATTGAAGCTATAGCCATTGCTAATGATATGTGTAATAAATATGGAATTGATACAATATCAATGGGGCAAGTAATTGCTTTTCTTATGGCATGTTATGAAAATGGTAAAATTGATGCTAAGAATATAGGATTTGAACCAAAATTTGGTGATATAGAGAGTTTATATAAATTAATAAAAATGACAGCTTTTAGAGAAGGCATTGGAAATATATTAGCTGAAGGGGTTAAAAGAGCATCTGAAATATTTAATGCTGAGGATTATGCTTTTCATGTTAAAGGACTTGAGCTTCCTGCATATGATCCAAGAGGAGCAAAAGGAATGGCTCTCGCCTATGCAACTTCAAATAGAGGAGGATGTCATTTAAGAGCCTTTATGGTTGCTCCTGAGATTTTAAGTATTCCAAGATACTTAAATCCAAATTCTTATGAAAATAAGGCATTACTTACAAAAATTATGCAAGATGTATTTGCAGTTCTAGATTCGCTCATATTATGTAAATATTCTACACTCGCATTATTCTCTACACTAAATTTTGAGCCTGACTTTTATGCAAGATTGCTTACAACTGCTACAGGATTTTATGTTGATAGAGAGGAATTCTACAAAATTGGAGAAAGAATATACAATTTAGAAAGACTCTTTAATGTTAGAGAAGGCTTTTCAAGAAAAGATGATACTTTACCTAAAAGACTATTAACTGAGCCATTACCAGATGGTCCTGCAAAAGGAGAAATAATTAATTTAGATAGATTACTAAATGAATATTATGCTATAAGAGGTTGGGATTATAATGGAGTACCAACAGATAAGAAGGTGTTGGAATTGGGTCTAACTCCACTTTATGATGGTCCAAAAATTCAAGTAGCTATTGATGAAAGATATATGAAGGATGCATTACCTATTGCTGAAGCAGCGTATCGCGGAGGAGCTGATATAATAGAAGCAGGAACACCTTTAATTAAATCAGAAGGTCTAAGAGTAATAAAAGAATTTAGAAAATTATGTCCAAATGCTACAATTGTAGCTGATCTTAAAACATTTGATACTGGATGGTTGGAAACAGAATTAGCTGCTGAAAATGGTGCTGATATAGTAACAGTAATGGGAGCAACAGATGATTATACAATAAAAGATGCAGTAGGTGCAGCTAGAAAGTATGGTCTTAAGGTAATGGTAGATTTAATGAATCTTAAAGATCCAATATCAAGAGCTATAGAAGTTGAAAAATTAGGTGTTGATATTGTTTGCTTACATGTTGGTATAAGTGCACAAATAAGAGAAAGAGAAGTAGATCAAAAAATTGCTATGGTAGAAAGTCTTGTTAAATCAGTAAATATACCAGTTGCAGTAGCTGGAGGAATAAAGTTAGAAGTTGTACCATTATTAGTAAAAGCAGGTGCTAAAATAATTATAGTTGGTGGAGCTATTACAAAATCTGCAAATCCAGAAGAAGCTACAAGAAGATTTGTTACCACAGTAAGGAAATTATGGAATGAGTACAAACAAAAATTGACTTCTTCTTCGCCTAAAGGATGAATATCTCTTAGAACTTTAGTTTTTCACATCTATTTTGATTTATAAAATGGAAATAGATTTCTATAAAAAATAGCATTTTCCTTAAAATATTTTTACAAATATTTTTGTCTCTGTTGTTTCTTGATGAGTATATAAAATATAGTTGCTACTAAACTTACATGATGTTACTTTTATATTCATCTTATTTTATTTCCTCTTGAGTCCATAGTAACAATGCATGGTCCAAAATCTTTCACTTCAAAAACCCATACTGCTTCAGGATCTCCTAGATCTCTCCAATATACTTCTTTTACATTTTTGATTTGTTTTGCTGCCAAAGCTCCCGCTCCTCCTGGAAATTCCATATATATGCAATGATACTTCTTTAGAGCATTAAGAGTTTTTTCACCCATTCCTCCTTTTCCTACTATGCCTTTTAATCCTGTTAATCTAATTAACTCCTCTTCTAATTCCTCCATTCTCATGCTTGTCGTTGGACCAGCAGAAACAACTTTTAATCCCTTAAGTAAAGGACCACAATGATATATTACTCTGTTTTTTAAATCAAATGGAAGATATTCACCTTTTCTCAAGAGTTCTACTGCTCTTAGATGTGCCATATCTCTCATAGTAAATAAGATTCCAGAAAAGTACACAATATCTCCTATGCTTATTTTCTCAATTATCTCATCATTTAATATAGTATCCAACTTCCATATCTCCATATTTTCACCTAACAATCTTAGTTTCTTTTCCATCGTATAGAATAGATATTCTTCTTAAAGCCCAACATTGAATATTTACGCATAATGGAAGACTAGCTGTATGACAATGTGCCCACTCTATTGCTACATTAAGTGCTGTAGTTTTTCCACCAAATCCCATAGGTCCTATTCCTAAGTTATTTATTTCTTCTATTAATTCTTCTTCTAAATTTCTTGCAACTTCATAAGAACTTCTTTGATTGATAGGTCTTAGAAGAGCACATTTTGATAAATGTATGGCTAATTCCATATTTCCTCCTATTCCAATACCTACAATTATTGGTGGACATGGCTTTCCATCAGCTTTTCTTACAGTATCAATTACAGCTTCTTTTATTCCCTTTATTCCTTTTAATGGATCTAACATATAAACACGACTAACATTTTCTGAACCAGCACCTTTTGCTAAGATATCAATTTCTATAAAACCATCATCTTCATATTCAAAATGAATTATTGGATGAAATCTTCCCAAATTTTCTCCTTGATTTTCTCTTGTAAAAGGATTCACTGTATTTGCTCTTATGGGAACTTCTTTTACTGCTCTTCTTATTGCTTCTTCTATTACTTTCTTAATTTTTTTAAATTCTTTTGAACATTTTACAAAAAATTCAATTATTCCTGTATCTTGACATATTGGTACTTTTTCTTCTCTTGCATATTTAATATTCTCTATTATGGAATCGACAACAATTCTACTTAAACCTTCTTCTTTTTCTCTTATTTCTAATAATTTTCTCTCTATGTCTTCTGGTAAATCACATTCTAATTTTCTTATTGCCTCAACAATAATATCAGTATCTATATCATTCATAAAAATAAAAAACCAAAAAGTATTAATAAATCATGCTATTTTCTTTTTTTATGTATAATGATTATGATCAATTAAGAAAATTTTCTTCTGAAATATCACAATTAGTTAAATATATCTATTTTAATAATTTAGTAAGAGCTGAACAAGAGTTAGTATTATTAAAAAATAAATTAGAAAAATTTGGAGAGATAGGAAATGGTTTTTTTAATGCTATAAAAGGCGTATATGTTGCTATGAAAGAAAAAGACAAAATTGCTTTTTTTACAAGAGTTTATCGATATGAAAGTCCAGAAAAAATTAGAGAATTAGCTGATAATTTTAAAAATGAAATTTTCAGATCAACTATTGATGACTATGAAAGAGGTTATCTTTTATGTTGGGAAATTATTTTAAGAACTTTATCTGAACTTAAGGAGCAATATCCAGAATATCTATTAAAAGAAGAAAATACAGAACCTACATCCAAATAATATCATAGGTAATAACCCAAATTACATACCAAATTAAAAAGTATGAAAAAATTCCTGTTGTATAAAGTTTCCTATAATCTTTCACATTAGAATATATTCCTCTAATTACATACCTAAATAATATGTAAGTTAGAATAAAGAATGAAGTTCCTACTATCAATCCTAATCCTTCTTTCAAATTCAATATCCCGCATAATAATCCAGCGATTATTGCAAATATTATCCTTATATAGTAAATTTTTCTGTAAATAGAATGATGTGTAGGTGCCGAGCTTGAAATCTTATCTGTCATCTATAGATCTCCTCGCCATTATTAGAGAATTGAATTCCATACTTATAAGTACTCGTATAGAAAATATATATAATTTAGATAATTTTGCTTTTCTATTTCGCTTTCATAAGGCTAATGGAATTAATTTTGATCTAATATTTGAATTAGGAAAAAGAATTAATTTGAGTAATTTTAAATATCCATTACCATCTTCTCCTTCTCCTTCTGTAGCTAGAATAAGATCATTAATAATGGGGACTCAAATAGTTGCTATTAATCAAATAGATCTAGATAGAATTATCTGTATTATATTGAAATCAAATGAGGAAAAAATATTAAAATTATATTTAGAATTATTCGAAAAAGGTAATATAATAATAACTGATGAGTTCGATAAAATTATTTTTGCATTATATCAAAGAAGAATGAAGGATAGATGTATTATAGTAGGAGAAACATATAAACCTCCTCCTATTCGAGGTAAGAGTATTTATGAAGAAATTAACTATGATGATATAGGTAATGAGGATATAAGAAATTTAAATGTAGTAAAAGTCTTAAGCAAATATTACAATTTACCCCCAGAATTTATAGAAGAAGTTTTAGTAAGATGTAATATAAGCTCTAGTGCATTATTTTCAGAAATTAATAATGAAGTGCTTCAAAAATTTATAAAAACTGCTAGATCAATAATAGAAGAAATCAAATCCTCAGCATTAAAGCCAAATATTGTAGTAAAGAATGGAGAAAGAATATCAGTTCAACCTATTGAATTTATTTCATTACCTTATGATCGGATATATTTCGATTCATTTAATAATGCAGTAGATGAATATTTTTCATCATTTATTACACAAAAGTTATCAGAGAAACAAAGGAAACCATTAGATGAAAAAATAAAAGAATTTGAGAATATTATTGAAAGACAAAAGAAATACCTAAAAGAACTAGAAGAAAAACAAATCAAAAGTAAGAAAATTGGAGAAATCATATTGACTAACTTGGATAAAATTCAAGCTTTAATAGATCATGTAATTAATATGAGGAAGAAAAATGTAGATTGGGAGGAAATAAAAAAATTATCTCCTATTGAGATATTGGAGATAAATCCTTCAAAAGGAACTCTTAAAACTATTATAAATAATCAAGAATTAGAAATTGACTTTAAAATTTCTGCTACGGATAATATGAATAAATTCTTTTCAGAGTATAAAGAAATCTCAAAAAAAATTAATGGTCTAATTAATGCTATAAATGAAACTGAGAGAAAAATTAATGAACTAAAAAAAGGTCTAGAAGAAATCAATAAATTAATTATTGTAAAAGAAATGAAAAAAGAATGGTATGAAAGATTTAGATGGACTTTTTCATCTCAAGGATTCTTAATAATTGGAGGAAAAGATGCTAAGCAAAATGAAATTCTTGTAAAAAAATATATGGATGAAAAAGATGTTTTTGTTCATTCAGATGTACCTGGTGGTTCAGTAGTTATAATAAAATCTAATGGTTTAGAAGTTCCTGAAGAAACAAAAAGAGAAGCAGTATCCTTTGCTGTTATTTATTCAAAAGCATGGAAGGCCGGATTAAGTGCTGCAGATGGCTATTGGGTTATGGCTAATCAAGTAAGTAAGAAGCCACCTTCAGGTGAATTTCTTAAAAAAGGCTCATTTATGATATATGGTGAAAGAAATTATATTCGTAATGTGCCTCTAATATTATTTTTAGGTGTGAAAATAGTGGATAAGGAATTTAAGATTATTGTAGGCAATGAAAATTTTGTAAAAAATAATTCTATTGCTTTTGTCAAATTAGTACCTGGAGATTTAAAAGGAGAGATTTTAGCTAAGAAAATAAAAGAATTATTAATAAAAAGAGCAAGTAATGAGTATAGAGAAATTATAAATGCAATTCCTAATAATGAAATTTTATCTAAATTACCCCCAGGTGGTGCATTACCTTTATAATTAATCTATAGAAATATTCATACAAATTTAAATAATTTATAAACTATTATATAATTCAGATGATTTATGGCAAAGATAAGAACTTTACACGTAGAAGACGTAATGCGTAAAGATGTAATAAAATTACCTGAGGAAGCTAATGTAAGAAAGGTAGCTATAGAGATGAGTGAAAAAGGAGTGGGTTCTATAGTTATAACACATAATGACCATCCAGTTGGCATAATAACTGAAAGAGATTTAGTTAGCAGAGTTATTGCAAAAGGTTTAGATCCTGAGAAAACATTGGCAAAAGAAATAATGTCATCACCATTATTTGTTATAAGTCCAAAAGCTGAAATTATGGAAGCAGCAAGGAAAATGTCTTCATTAAATGTTCGTAGATTAATTGTTGTTAAAGATGGAAAAATGATTGGAATCATAACATCAAGAGATATATTAAATATAGCACCAGAATTTATTGAAATATTAATAGAAGCATCAAAAAATAGATTAATTAGAACATCAGAAGAAGAAATGGTAGGATATTGTGATAATTGTGAAGAATGGTCAGATTCGCTTAAGGAAGTTAATGGTCAATTTCTATGTGAAAACTGTCGTTTAGAATTTAGTCAGTAATCCTAAAATTGGTGAGAAAATGAGTGTAAGTGACTTTATGTCATCACCTGTTATTATAGCATATCCAACTGATAATTTAGCCTATGTAAGAAATTTAATGTTAAAGAAAGGAGTAAGTCGATTAGTTGTCATTGAAAGAAATCATCCAATAGGTATGATAACAAGAAAGGATATTATTAGGAAACTTAGAAGTTATGACTTTCAACAGAGAGATTTTGATTCCATACTCGTATCAGAAATAATGCGTAGTCCTATAATTTCAATAAATGAGAATTCTTCAATAATTGAAGCTGCTAAAGAGATGCTTAATGAGAATATTAGAGGATTACCTGTAGTAAACAATAAAGGAGAATTAGTTGGTATAATAACAAAAACTGATATAACAAGATACTTTGCTGAAAATATTGAATCCAAATATACTGTAAAATCAATTTGTCAAACTAATAACATTCCTATTGTTAATAGGCATCATAGTGTATATAGAGTTATTGATATATTAGAGAAATCTAATAATGATAGAGTTATAGTAGTTGATGGTGGAAAACCAGTAGGAATAATTACTGAAACAGATTTATCTTTTATCACACTTCCAAAGAAAGTTGAAAGTTTTATTAAAAGAATTAGAAAGGAATATGGTGAAGTTTCTTATGAACGTATTTATCTAATACCTGTTGCTGAAGATATTATGACACCAGATCCAATAACAATAAAAGAAGATGAAGATGCTAATTTAGCAGCTAAAATGCTAATTGAATATAATATTGGTGGAATGCCAGTAATAAATGATGATAATAAATTGACTGGTGTAATTACAAAATTTGATTTTGTTAAAGCATTAGCAAAGGGTGGATAATATGAGACTAATGGACATACTAGTAAAGAATCCTCCTATGTTGAATAAAAATAGACCCATAACTGATACGCTGGAGATTTTAAGAAAGGAATCAATAGATAGTGTATGTATATATGATGAGAAACCCATTGGTACAATTAGTTATAGAGATATTCTAAGTAAAATAGGTCTAGAGAGAGTAAGAAGAATAGTCCCAGAAGCTCTTTATAATTCAAGTTTTGTTAGGTATTTTCCTACCTATGTATCAGATGAATGTTCTATTAGAAAATGTGCTGAATTAATGATAGAATTTAATACAAACTCTCTTCCTTTTTTCTATGGTGATACTTTTCTTGGTATGATTTATAGACGAGATATGATAAGATTTATTGAGGATTCTTCTATAACTATAGAGTCATTAATGAATAGAAATTCATTAGTGATATATCCATATAGTAGAATAATACATGTGAGAAGGATGATGTTAGACAATAATCTATCTTTTTTACCAGTCTTAAGTGATAATGGCAAAGTTTTAGGTGCAGTAACCGAAGGGGAAGTTGTTGATACTCTAATAGAATTTTATAGAAGAACACCAGAAAAACATCAAAAGGCTAGAATAAGGGAAATATTAGTTACAACATCAATGGTTGTGGATGTTCCTATTGTAGAAAAAGAAGCTATTCTTTCCGATATTGCTGTAGAACTTAGAAAAAAAGGATTAATAGGAGCTATCGTTACTGAGAATCAAAAAGTTATAGGAATTCTTACTTATAATGAAATACTAAAATATATAGTTCATAGCTTTCCAGAGGGATTATAAAATCTCTATGAAATTCATAGTAGATGCAATGTTAGGAAGACTTGCAAAGTGGTTAAGACTACTTGGTTATGATACTATATATGATAAAACGATTACTGATGATGAATTAATAAATATTGCAAAAAATGAAGGACGGATACTATTGACAAGAGATGAAATTCTCTTCAAGAAAGCAATAAAACAAAACATAAATGCAAAACTGATAAATTCTACAGATTTTATGAGAGCTTTAAAAGAACTTGATCTTCACTTAGATGAATCCATAATAGGCTCTAGATGTATATTATGTAATACAATATTAACTACAGAAAATTCAAATATTTGGAAATGTCCAAATTGTGGAAAACTTTATTGGCAAGGAAAACATTGGAAGGATATAAATAAAAGGATAAAATTTTTAAAAGGTGATAATTATGTTGACTCTTGAGGAAGGAGAATTTTTAGTCAAACTTGCTAGAGAAGCAGTAACAAGATATATTGATAGAGGAGAAAAAATCACTCCTCCTAAATACCCAAGTGATAAAATTTATGAAAAGAGTGGAGTTTTTGTCACAATAGAAAAATTATTTCATGGAGAAAAAATATTAAGAGGTTGTATCGGCTTCCCATATCCCTATTTTCCATTAATTGAGGCTGTAATTGAGGCTGCAATAAGTGCTGCTACAGAGGATCCACGTTTCCCTCCTTTGAGAAAAGAAGAACTTTCTGAGGTTATATTTGAAGTTAGTGTCTTAACACCTCCAAAATTATTAATTGTTGAAAATCCAAAGGATTATGCTAAAAAAATAAAAGTAGGAAGAGATGGTCTAATTGTAGAAATGGGCCCATATTCTGGGCTTTTATTACCTCAGGTTCCAATAGAGTATAAATGGGATGAAGAGACTTTTCTTTCAGAATGTTGTATGAAAGCAGGCCTTCCACCAGACTGTTGGCTTTCAAAAAAAGTTAAGATTTATACTTTTACTGCAGAAATATTCTCTGAACTAACTCCATGTGGTAAAATCATAAAAAGAGAAATTGGATGATAAAATGCGTCTATACTTTGCTCCATGTGGTATAGGATTAGGACATGCAGGAAGATGTATTGCAATAGCTAATATGTTTAAAAATAATGCTAAGATTTTATTTTCTTCATATAATGAAGCTGTAAATTATATTAGAAGGGAAAATTTTGATGTAGAAAAAGTACCTGAAATTTATTTCTATGAGAAAATTGATGGTACTTTTGATCTCAAAAGAAGTCTATCTGCAGGACCTAAGATTATTATTAATTTCCTTAGACAAATAGGTGCAGAAATACATCTTATGGAACATTTTAAGCCTAATGTTGTTATCTCAGATAGTCGTTTGTCATCAATTATTGCTGCTAGGACAATGGGTTTTAAATCAATTCTAATTTTACATCAGCTAAGAATAATGATCCCACATATTAAACCTATTGATAAGAAAATAAAGCAGAAAATAAAAGATCATGCTGAAAGATTTATTTTAGAAACACTTGGTAGCTTATGGAATTTAAGTGATATGATATTAGTACCAGATTTTCCCCCTCCTTTTACAATAGCCAAATATAATGTTGTTCCATCTAATAGATATTTAAATAAACTAAAACTAATTGGACCAATTATACCAAAATATCCTTGGGAATTACCTCCAAAAGATGAAATAAGAAAAGAATTGAGAGAAAAACTAGGAATAGATGATAGTCCACTCATATTTATTGCTATGAGTGGTACATTAACTGAAAAAAAGTACATTACTGAAAAGTTAATTAAAATACTTCAGGATTTCCCTCAAACATACAATGTAGTATTAAGTAGAGGAATTACAGATAACAATAATGTTAATAGAATAAGTAAAATAAATGAAAAGATAATAATATGTGATTGGGTAGATGATAGATATAAGTTATTAAAAGCATGTGATCTACTAATAACAAGAGGGGGTCATAACACTGTTTCTGAGGCAATATATTATGGAAAGCCAATGATAATAATTCCAACACCGGCTCATTCTGAACATCAAGGAATTGCAAAATCTGCAGTAAATATGAAAATTGCAAAATGCATTCAACAGTATAATCTTTCTAAGGAAAATCTTTTAAGTAGTATAAATGAAATTTTGAATTCTTCTGGAGCTCTTTTAAGAGTTAAAGAATTAGAAAATTTTGCTTCTAAGTTTAATGCTTTAAAAACAATATATGAAATAATAAATAAAACAATATAAAAAATTTATTGCATGGTTATTAATGTGGTTGTTCTTAATAGGCCATCTACTTTTCTAATTTCTTCAATACGCTTTGTAAGTTCCTTAATATCTTGTGTTTCTAATTTCAATAATATATCAAATTCACCAAATACTAAATATCCTTCAATAACTCCTTTTATTTTTAAACACTTTTCTAATACTTCTCTTTCTTTCCCTATCTGAGTTACTCCTAATACAAAAGCTGATAAACCCATTCTTATCCCCTCATAATTATATATCACTTTTCATTAAATAAACATATATAAATAATTTTTGTAAAAAGAAGTATATGATAATTTTTATCCCTATTCTATTATTAATAAATCCTATTGCTTATCAATATAATATTACAATAACATTAATCAATAAAGGAGAGACTCTTTTTCCTAATACAACAGATTCCCCATATTATTATTTATTAAATCAGAATATATTTCCTAATACAACATATCAAGAAGTTGTACTAGAAAGCGTCTTAATCAATTCCTCACCAGTATTATTTAAAATACATTCAGATATTGATGGAAATCCATGGATAGAAGTTATTACTGATAAGCCAATTAAAACAAATGAATCGCTATCACTATCACTATCTTTTTTAATTAAAATTAAAAATAGAGATTTTGATATTTCTGGAATAAGTAGTATAAATGACCTATCAAAGAATCTTTCTGAAAAATATCCATTAATTGGCATATGGAATTTATCAAATAGAGGATTAGAAGAGGTTTCAAAACTTGTATATTCCATTAAAGGAACTGAAGATAATACGCTTATAATAATATTAAAAATATTAGAATGGTTTGAAGAAAATATAAAATATAATCCCAGTCTTACCTATCCTCAAGAATTATTAGATACATATCACAATAAAAGTGGTGATTGTGATGATCAAGCAAATTTATTTGTTCTTTTTTGTAGGATTTTGGGAATACCGTCTTATACTTCCATAGGTGCAATATACATTCCTGGAAGTAGAATTACAGATGAACATGATAATATGAGATTCATTCTAAATAATGTAGTTTGGCATGGATGGGCAATGGTCTATTTACCAAAAGATTCTACAGGTAATTGGTTTTCTGTAGATTTAACTTTTTTTAAAGGAGCATATATTGTGAATAATTATATTAGAAGTAGGAACTTACTGGATCATATTACTGGATCTGCTTTTTCAAAACAAGCTACGTTTGAATATATGAGAATTAACTCTACAAATTACATTAGTGCTTATTTTAAAATGAAAAATATAATGAATAGCTATAATGTAACATGGATAGAGGAACATTATGTATATCCAATTTATGAAATTCCATCATGGTTATTAATATTAATAATTAGTATCATTTCTATTTTGATCCTTTATAAGATTCGAAATGTATTACTGAGAAAATGTCCTTTCTACCCCTAGGCATAGGTCTTTCTGCTGGTACTCCAATTGGTATTAATGCTACTGGTCTTACTCCTTGTGGTATTTTTAATATCCTTCTTACTTCTTCTTCTTCAAAAGCGCCAACCCAGCAAGAACCATATCCTAATGCTGTTGCTGCTAATAACATGTTTTCTATTGCAGCAGCAGTATCTTGTATACAATAAAGTGTTTTTCCTCTAATTCCATAAACAGACTCAGACTCATACTCCTTAGCACATACTACTATTATAACCCATGCATACATCATCCAATATTGACCTAAAGCTGCCTCGCATAATTTTTCTTTTATATCATTATTTGTAACAATTATAAACTCCCAAGGTTGAATATTTCCGGCTGATGGTGCAAGTATACCAGCTTTTAAAATCTTCATTAAATCTTCTTCTTTTATAGGAACATTCTTGTACTTTCTTATGCTTCTTCTTTTTTCTATGCATTCAAATACATCCATTTCTCTCTCACTTATAAATATCATTTTATTCTTAATAATATTTATTATTTAAGGTTAATATAATGAAAGTATTATATTTTTAGCTTAATTATCCTTTGAACTGAGAAGAAATCATGTGCTTTTTGATGTTTTTTCTAGCATACGTTCAAAAGTCCATCGTACAACACTTCTAATTTCTCTAATTCTTGTTTCATCACTCACATTCTTAATGATTATTTCTTTTATTAGATCACCATCTGTTTCTACAGTATAGTCAATAACTTCTTCTGGATTTTTCTTCTTACGTGCAACTTCTTCTTCATCTTTTTTCTTCATCTTTTCTAATACTCTTTCAATAAAGAAAGATTGAAAGGGAGAGGTTTTTACAGTTAATCCTAAATCTTGTCTTGGAACTATTTTAATCATATTTTTTCCTATATAAATATTTCCTAAATCTTCTCCAGATTTAGATTTTATTTGAAAAACTTCCTCAAAAGCTTCTTCTGAAATTTTTTCTTCAGGTTCTTCTATGATCTTACTTGCAGGTTTAAAGCTTACCTTTGCTAAAGCCTCATCAACAAGCTTAAGTGATGTTTTCAATAATGTTAATTCTTTTTCCATTTTCATAATTTTTTCTTCTAAGTCCTTTTTTAATTCAGCTAAAATTTTAACATCTTCTTGTGACATTTTTTCACCATAATTATGTCATTTAAATCTGTTATAATTTTATATAAGAAATTTCGAATATATAATATTGGTGATAAATTGAAATATAGTGAACTTGTTGATTTTTATGAAAGAATTGGACAAACAACAAAGAGATTAGAGATTACTGATCTATTGGTAGGATTATTTAGTAAATGTCCTTCAGATCTAATTGATAAGGTTGTATATTTAACTCAAGGAAGAATTTTTCCTGAATTTATTCCTTTGGAATTAGGAATGGGAGATAAAATGATTATGAGAAGTATTGCTCAAGCTGCTACAGTTAAAGAATCTGAAGTTGAGCAGCTTTATAAAACCACAGGTGATCTAGGTAAAGTTGCTAATATTCTTCTTTCTAAGGGTAAAAAACAAGTAACACTTGATTTATTTTCTTCCTCTCAAAAGAAGGAACCTATTACAGTAGAACGAGTTTATAGAGATTTAGAAAAAATTGCAAAAGCTCAAGGTCCTGGTTCTCAAGAAGAGAAAATTCGTATATTATCTGATCTTTTAAGAGATTCTTCTCCAAGAGAAGCCATGTATATAGTACGTACAGTAAATGGCACTCTTAGACTTGGAGTTGCTGATATGACAATACTAGATGCTCTAACAATTACTTATGTTGGATCAAAAGATGCTAGACCTATTGTTGAAAGAGCTTATAATCTTAGAAGTGACTTAGGTTTTGTAGCCAAGATATTAGCGACTCAGGGAATAAATGCATTAAAAGAAATAAAACCAATGCCAGGCATACCTGTAAGACCAATGTTAGCAGAACGTCTTTCTGATCCTATTGAAATTTTAGAAAAAATGAATGGTAGATGTGCAGCTGAATATAAATATGATGGAGAACGCGTACAAATTCATAAAATTAATGATAAAGAGATTGTATTATTTTCAAGAAGACTTGAAAATATTTCACATCACTATCCTGATGTAATGGAATTTGTTTCAAATAGCATTTCCTTGAACTCCTATATTGTAGAAGGAGAAATAATTGCTATTGATCCTGATACTAATGAATTCTTACCTTTTCAAGAATTAATGCATAGAAGAAGGAAGTATGATATTGATGAGGCAATGAAAAAATATCCTGCATCTATAAGATTATTTGATATAATTTATGCTGATGGAGTAGACTTTACACTAACTCCGTATCCTAAGCGTAGAGAATTTTTAAGTAAAGTTGTAAAAGAGAATGATAGAGTAAAACTTGCTGAACAGAAAATAATTGAAAATGTAGAAGATTTAGAAATGTTCTTTCATGAGGCTATTTCAGATGGATGTGAAGGACTTGTTGTGAAATCTATTTCATCAGAATCAATATATAGAGCAGGAGCAAGAGGATGGCTTTGGATAAAATATAAACGTGATTATAAGAGTGAAATGATAGATACTGTTGATTTGGTTGTAGTTGGAGGCTTCATGGGAACTGGTAGAAGAGCTGGTTGTATTGGTTCATTACTTCTTGCTGCTTATAATGATAAAAATGATACATTTGAAACTGTATGTAAATGTGCGACAGGATTCAGTGATGAAGAAATAAAGAATATGCGAAATATTTTAGCTCCTTATATAATTCCACATAAACATGCAAGAGTAGAGTCTAAAATAACTCCTGATGTTTGGGTTTTACCAGCTATTGTTATTGAGGTTATCGGAGCTGAAATAACATTATCCCCAGTACATACTTGTGGATTAAATGCAATAAAGAAGGGTACAGGTTTGGCAATCCGTTTTCCAAGATTTACTGGTAAATGGAGATATGATAAAAAACCTGAAGATGCTACAACTACTGATGAAATAATTGAGATGTATAAAAGACAATTAAAGAAATTATATGAAGAAGTAGAGAGTATTTCATGAAATAGAAAGATTTATATGTTATTTCTTTAATATCAAATTACCGATTCATATAATTAGAATCGGTTGACGGATGAGAGGAGAAGCCACCCCCTTGAATGCC
>QNVI01000017.1 GCA_004348015.1 Thermoproteota archaeon
AGAATAAGTAGAGTATCAAGAATAATAAAAGAAATTGCAGAATCATCAATTTCAGATGTAAAAAAATCTAATGATTTAAATGAAATGAGAAAAATAAGAAAAGCATTTCTTGGAAGAATGGCATCTTTAATTAGAAAAATAGAAGAAGATCTTTCTGATTTATCAAAAATAAGAGAAAAATTAATAGATCTTCCAACTATAGATCCTGAATTACCTACTATAATTCTTGCAGGCTATCCTGGCGTTGGAAAATCTACAATTGTTAGGACAATATCATCAGCTAAACCTGAAGTGAGATCTTATCCTTTTACTACAAAGGAAATAATTGTTGGGCATTTTTATTCTAAAGGAAGAAAAATACAAATTATTGATACTCCTGGATTATTAGATAGACCTATTAAAAGTAAGGAAGAACAAATGGCAATATCTGCATTAAATTATCTTAATGGAAAAATTGCTTTTATAGTTGATGTAGCAGAATCTAATGGATTTACATTAGAGGAACAAAAATCTCTTTATGATAATTTAAAAAAATTATTAAAATCAGAAATATTTGTTTTCTTTAATAAAGTAGATATAGCAGATAAGGAAAAAATTTCAAAAGCAGAATTATACTTTGGTCCTTGTATAAAAATGATAGCAACAAAGGGAATTGGATTAAATGAATTTATTAATCTATTAAGCTAATAATTGCTTTATTATTAATTTTTTCAACTTTCCATTTTACATTCATAATTTTTTCAGTTAGCCATAACATTGTTTCAGTATGTGATGTTATATAAGATACTCCAATCTTAGAATTTCCAGCAATTGCCATGTATAGTATAAGCATATCTCCCATATGTCTATCAATAGCCATTTCACTTTTTATTTCTTCTAATAGCTTATTTCCAGCTTCTCTTCCAACTTCTTCTGCAGGCTTTCCTTTTGCACCTATTGCATCTGAACCTATTTTAAAATTATTTTCAGTCCATAAAGTAATTCCACTTCCAATACCTTCTCCTATGCTTTTTTCTTCTTTAATTTCTACTGGTGCAATATTCTTTAATAATTCCTTAGCTGTATTTGCTTGTCTTTTTGCCACATGATCTGGAAGATTAGTACAATGAGAAATTCCCCTTATAATGGGAATTTCTTCTCTTTTATAGCAATTATTGGATTTATTTTTTCTATAGGCTTTACATATAGTATTACTTTTCCTCCTCCTCTAGGGTAATATCCTCTTTTTATTAATTCTATATTTGCATTAATTCCTATTTTCTTAAGATTTTCAATTACAACAAATCTGAAATAATCAATAGTAGGACTCCATGGAACATCAGTTCCTCCAATTATAGTAACTTTTGATTCTTTTTCAGCAAAGGATAAAATTGGAATAATTGTCTGCATTACAAGTGTTATACTTCCTGCAGTTTTTATATCAAAAAAGTATTCTCCTCCTATTATTTCTCTTGGATTAAAATATATTGATGTACTACCTATGCTTAATCCTTTTACTTCAGCATTAGCTATTTCTACTGCTGCTTTAATTGCAGTTAAATGCTGGTGTTGAAGTCCTGGATTTGGTCTTTTTGCTCTTATATTATAAACTTTAATTGGCTTTTTTGTTATACATGAAAGTGCAATTGCACTTCTTAAAAGCTGTCCTCCACCTTCTCCATATGAACCATCAATTTCTATGATCATATATTAAAAATAAGAGTAAATACTAAAAATATTTTATGATAAAATTTTCCATGGTGAAAACAAAATTAGGATGGATTGGATTTATTTATAATGAAAAATTAATAAAAAATTCTATACCTTTTGAAAATCCTGAAGATGTGAGAAAATTCTTTAGAGAAATTTTTAAGAAAGAATTATTAGAAAAACCTAATGAATTATTAGAAAGTGAAATAATTAATGCCATAGAAGGAAAATCATTTAATATTGATTTTAATTTTAATTCAGATTTTCAAAGAAAGGTTTTATCAATTGTTATGAATATTCCAAAGGGTAAGGTAACAACATATAAATCTATAGCAATAGCTATTGGAAATGAGAAACTTTCAAGATCAATTGGAAATATATTATTTAGAAATCCCTTTCCTATAATAATTCCATGCCATAGAGTAATAAGATCTGATAGAAGAATTGGAGGATATTCTTATGGTGAAGAATTAAAAGAAAAAATCTTAAGATTAGAAGGAATAGAGATTGAGAATAAAAAAGTTAAGGAGAAGTATCTCCTGCCTTTGGTTGCTGTTTTTAATTTTATATAAGTTTATATAACTTAATGTTACTTTTTTGCTATAATTATTATATGAACTCTTTTACCATGTAGTGGTTTT
>QNVI01000018.1 GCA_004348015.1 Thermoproteota archaeon
AAATTTGCTGCAAAATATATGCTTGAATCTGGCTTAGATATAATAGTATTTTGTGGAGGAGATGGAACTGCAAGAGATATCCTTAATGCAATTGATATGAAAATACCAGTAATTGGAGTTCCAGCAGGTGTAAAAATGCAAAGTGGAGTTTTTGCAATTAATCCCAGAGTAGCTGCAGAACTTCTTATAAAGTATCTTTGGGGAGAATTACCATTAAAAGAAGCCGAGGTAGCAGATGTTGATGAAGAATCATATAGAGCTGGTAGATTATCTACCAAATTATATGGATACCTATTAACACCTTATGAGCCTGATTATATACAAGGAATGAAAGCCCCAACGCCAATAAGAGATGATATTATTGAAAATATGGAAGCAATTGCAAAATGGATTATTGAAAATATGGAAGATGATACAATTTATATACTTGGTCCTGGAACTACAGTAAAGAAGATATTGGAATTATTAGGACTTGATGGTACATTACTTGGTGTAGATTTGTTATTAAATAGAAGAATATTAAAAAAAGATGTTAATGAAAAAGAAATACTTGAATTTATAAGAGACAATAAAGCAAAAATTATTGTTTCTCCAATAGGAAAACAGGGATTTATATTTGGAAGAGGAAATCAGCAAATAAGCCCAAAAGTAATCAAAATGGTAGGAAAAGAAAATATTATCATTATTTCTACTAAGGAAAAACTAAAGGATATAAAATTTTTAAGAGTAGATACAGGAGATATAGAAGTAGATAAAATGTTTGCTAATGGAGTAAAAGTTCTTATAGATTATGGATTATTTAGAGTAATGAAGGTTAAAGTTTTTTAATGAATTCAGCATAAGTTTCAGCATTCATAAGATCTTTAATATCATTTTTTACTTCTACTTTTACTAGCCATCCATCTCCATATGGATCTTTATTTACTAATTCAGGATGTTCTATTAGATTAGAATTTACTTCTACTATTTTACAATCAACAGGTGCAAACACCTCTGCTACTGCTTTTATTGATTCTAATGTGCAGATAGTCGATCCTTTATTGAATAATTCACCAATTTTTGGTAATTCTATGTATACTATATCATGTAGATTTCTTTGTGCATAATCAGTAATTCCTATTCTAGATGGTTTTTCGTTAATTGCAATCCATTCATGTGTCTTTGAATATAGAAATTCCTTATGAATTAAAATCTCTCCAATTTTTATATATGAGGACATTTCTATCCACCTAATTAATTCGATAATATCAATAAGAAAAGTTAATCATAGAAATAGCTTAAATATATTACGCTTAGATTTATCAGCAATAGAAATACGAATATTTGATGGATCAAAATTTAATAAAGATGAACAATTTGGACATTTATAATCATATTTTTCCATTACTTCTTGAGGAGAAATTAATTCAGTATCTTCATATAGAGTTGTATTACATTTACTACAAATAATTCTTATTGTCATAGGGATCCTAATAGTTATTTAAAAAGTACACTCAAATTAATTTTTCTTAATATCTCTATTAGCTCTTAGATAAGGTTTTTATAACTGAAGACTTCGCTATTTGCGGTGAAGATAAACTCAGACCTTTTCTTATTAGAGCTTCGCGCCATATATCATATGCAAACTGAATAATACCTTCTGGGTTTCTTAAAATAAATTTTTTAGAATTGATAAATGAAATTATTACTTCTATAATTGCTGAGGATTGTCTTATATCAGATAGTATACATAAGATTGTACCTAATGACATCAAATATTCTCTTGATTTATTGATATCAAAGGAAATACTTATTCCTCTTCTAAAACCACCTATTATGAACATAATTGTGCCTAGTATAATGATAATTCCAAATAATGATGAGATATCATAAAAAAAGAAATTTTTTTCAATAAAATATAGAATGCCAGATAAAGCAATTAGGACTATACCTATTAAACCTATATAGGCCCTGAATAGCTTAGGATTGGTCCAAAATTTATCAATAAATATAATATCATAGAAGATCGATAATACGAGTAATATGAATTTACTTTTTATTAATTTAAAATACACTTTGATCTCCAATTTTTCTTAGAGGATTATGAAGATATAAATTATTTACTTTTATTATTAGATTAACATATCGGTACGCTGATCAACCATAAATGGTGAGGGGTTTTGGTTATAAATGACAAAAACGAACGACAAGCCTCGCCCTTTAGGGCGGGGTTAGGTTTATAAGCTGCTGTTTGCTACTTCTGTTGTATGCCTGCTACTGAGCCGATTAGAA
>QNVI01000019.1 GCA_004348015.1 Thermoproteota archaeon
ATGAAGTTGTACTAAATAGTGGTCTACCTTTAACAATATTCAATATGAATTCCCTTATTTCTAAGAAATTGGAAATATGTATAATAGATGCTTCAGCTCTTCTTTTCATAGGACCACCTCCACCTCCAGCTGATCCAGTATATCCTGCAGTATAGATATCAACAGTTCCAATACCAAAGTGTCTAGATATTGGTCCTTGAATTGTATCAACACTCATAATTCTAGAATATGGAACTGCATGACGCATTTTCCACCATACACCTCTTTCAACTCTTACTTCATTTTCAGTTAAGATGAATTTTATAGATTTATAGTACTTTGGGATCCAATAGCTAATGAATATTGCTATAACAATAATAGGTATAAAGTACAATATTGAAAAATACGTCAAAATATGCCATTCATTTATAATGAATAAATATAAAGAAATTCCTATTCCTAATACCAGTAAAGGTATAATGGCTAAGATTAAATATGAAAAGAAGAGCTTTTTCATTTTTGGATCTGGATAAAATTCCTTTCCAATTTCTACTTTCATATATAGCTTATTCTTAAAAATTAAATAAATAATTTTTTATATTTGATTATGATTATGAAAACTATGGCATTAGAAACAGATAAAAAATTATGTGGAATTGGTTCAATACTTATTGCTATTGGTTTCTTAGTACCATTTCTTGGATTAATAGGTATAATTCTTTTATTAATTGGTCTAAAAGGATTATCAAATGATTATAATTCACCAGTCATATTTCAAAATGCATTATATGGATTTATCTTTGGAATAGTAAGCATAATTATTTTGAGTATTGCTATGATTACAATATTCCTTGTAAGAATGTCTACAATAATATCAATGAATGGAATGATAATGGGACCATTTAGAATGTTTGGTATAGAATTAATTTTAGCATTATTATTGCTTATTATTACCTTTGTATTGTTTTTATTAAGTGCAATTTTCTATAAGAGATCATTTGATATAATTGCAGAAAAATCAGGAGAGAAATTATTTAATACCATTGGAATTTTATTGATCATAGGTTCAGTACTAATTATCCTATTAGTAGGTTATATAATATTGATAGCTGCATGGATTATTGCAGCAATAGCATTTTTCTCAATTAGAAGTAGTGTTTCATAAGAAACATAAGAAATATATTAAGAAATTATTTTAGAAATTTTCGATCATAAATGAATAAGAGAATTGGAGTAATTTTAGTAGGACATGGCAGCAATGAAAAATACAATAAAGAACTCATAGAATATTATACAGAAAAACTAAGAAATTCTTATGATTATGTTACATATGCTTTTATTCAAATTAATGAACCATTACTCAATAATGTATTATCAGAAGTATTGAAAAAAGATCTTGATGAAATTATAGTACAACCAGTCTTTCTTGCTAGAGGTGCTCATGTAGATTATGATATACCAAGGATATTAGGACTTTCAAAAGGAGAAAAAATAAAAATCATTAATTCTGGAAATAAAAAAGTTAAAATAATATATAGTAATCCCATAGGAAAGGATGATCGTATAGTAGATATTCTTCATGATAGAATAAAGGAGAGCTTAAAAATTGAAGGTTCTAGTAATTGATGCAACACATGGTGGATTAATACTTTCAGAAGCATTTACTAAAAGAGGAAATAATGTTACTTGTATTGATGTATATAAAAAATTAAAAAAAGAAGATATTGAAAAATATTCAAAGGATTTTCAAATTAAACAAGAATTACCAAATTCTTTTAATGAATATGATTTAATTGTAGTACCAGTTCATTTTCCTTTTAATAGAAATTCTAATAAAGTAATAACTCATCATGAAGCTGTTAAAATGCTTATTGGTAATAATATTGATTTTCCTATTGTTGAAATAACAGGAAGTTTTGGAAAAACTACTAGTATAAAATGTGCAATTTCTCTTTTAAGAAGAAAGTTTTCTATTCTCTGTTTAATAAGTAATGAAATATTATTTATAGATAGAAATAATGAAAGTATTTTATTAAATAATAATAGTACTACTCCTGCAAATATAATTAAAGCCATAGAATTATGTCCAAGGAGACCAGATATTGCTATATTTGAAGTGTCCCTTGGTGGAACAGGATTAGCAGATTTAGGTATAATAAAAAATGTTTATGATAATTATCCAATAGCAAAAGGAACTTCTTCTGCATTAGAAGCAAAATTATCTATGATAAGAAATAAAAAGCCAGAAGGAAAAATTCTTCTAAATGCTGATGATCCTTTATTAAGAAATATTTCAATTAAAAATTGTCAATACTTTTCTACAAATTCTATTTGTGAGATATATGCTAAGGATATTACTGTCACTTCAAATATGATAAAATTTATAGCAAAATTTAATGGTTTTATTACAATCAATGGTCCTTTATATTCAGAAGTATTAGTAGAAGCCATAAATAAGCCCATAGGCAGACAACATATAGAGAATATAATTGTTGGAATTTCTATAGCAAAATTTTTTGATAATATTGAAGAGAAAATAGAAATTCCTAATCATGTATTTGATGATAAAATGATAATAGAAGATCCAGATTATCCTATAATATTAAACAAAAGTCCTGCTATAAATGAAAAAGTTGTAGAGAGATCTATTAGAGATTATTTAGAATTATTTCCTCCAATAAGATTAGAAATTGGTGGAAAATTAAAAACAACATGTGGAATTATAAATATTGAAAAATTAGCTCAAATTATTAATAATAGTCCATTTGAAGAAGTTTTCCTATTTGATGAAATTGGTAATGCTATAAGACCATTAGTGAAAAAGAAAATAGTAGATCATAATAGAAGAAAATTACCTATACTTCGTATTGAGAGGTCATAATATGTCAGTAATATTACATCCAAGACCTAGCCCAATTGCTGCTGCAATGTATATGCTTAGAGATTTAGATGTAGATGTAATTGTTTTACATGGACCATCTGGTTGTTGCTTTGGTCCAGCTAGATTATTAGAAAAAGATGGTGTAAAAGTTTTTACTACTGCCCTTTCAGATAATGAGTTAATATTTGGTGGAGAAGAAAGATTGAAAAATGTACTTAGGAAAATTGATGAATTATTTAAGCCAAAACTAATTGGTGTTGTTGGTACATGTGCTAGTATGATTATAGGTGAAAATATAAAAANAGCAGTAGAAGAGATAAATCTAGCTAATAAAACNATATGTTGTAATGTACATAGTGGCTTGGGAGATAATACCATAGGTGCAATAGAAGTTCTTAAAGAAGCAAATAAATTAGGAATTATAAGTAAAGAAGAATTTGAAAGACAAAAATACATGTTAGAAATGGCTACTCTNTTNGAAAAAACAAGAGGTACTGCTAGANTAGAATATATACCTAATAGTCCTAGTGATGATCCAAGTAAAGTAGCATATGAAATTATTGATAGTATAAAAAATAATAAAGAAATTGCTTGTATTCTTAATGCAAAAAAAGAAACAGCATTTCTCTTTGCAGATATAATGATTGCTTTAAAAGAAATTCAAGAAAAAATAGGTGGAAAAATTAAATTTATAGCAAATTTAGATCCTAATATTGGTCTTCCTAGAATAAGAAATTATTCTAAAATTATATTAGAAGAATTAAATAAAAAAGGAGTTAATATTGATTTTATTACAGGAGGATTAGATGAATATCCTATAGCAGGTATAAAAGCAAGGGAAATTATTTTAAATTCTTCTACAGAATTAGCAATAATAGCTGGAATACCACATGCAGTTGCTATAGAAGGAAAAATAAAAACTATTGCAATAACTTCAGGCTCTAGAGCAACTTCAAATTTAAAATCCCTAGGATATAATTTTGTAGTAAATGAATATGGTGCTCATAGAATAACTTTAGGAAAAAAGCATATTCATAGATCTATTTTAGGAAATACTATTAGAAAAATGATTAGAAAAATAATGAGGGATACTTCTTGAAATCTGTAGCAATATATGGTAAGGGAGGAATAGGAAAATCTACTTTAGCATCAAATATAGCTTATGCTCTTAGTAAAATTGGATTAAAAGTTTTACTAATAGGATGTGATCCTAAAGCAGATTCCACAATAAATATTATTGGAAAACGTATACCACCATTATTAGATCTAATGAAAATTAATAAAAATCCTTCTATTGATATGTTTTTATTTAAATTAAATAACATATCATGTATTGAAATAGGTGGTCCTGAGCCAGGAGTTGGATGTGCTGGAAGGGGATTGATAGTAGGAATTAATTATCTTTTAGAAAATTTAGATATTAATAATTATGATTTTATTATATTTGATGTACCAGCAGATATTGTATGTGGAGGATTAGCAGTTATTGTAAAGGAAAAATATGCTGAAGGAGTAATTATAGTAACATCAGATGATTTTATGTCTATATATGCTGCAAATAACATATGTAGAGGATTAAATACACTTAAAGTAAATGCTTTTGGAATTTTATATAATAGACCTGTGAAAAATGGTATTAAATATATAGAAAAATTCTCAAGAAAAGTTAATCTTCCCATTATTGGAACAATACCTTATTCTGAGGAAATTGTAAATGCAAATAAAATAATGAAGACTGTAATAGAAGTTTATCCAAATTCAAATATTTCAAATATTATTAGATCTATTTCTCTATCTATTTTAAATATTAAAGAAGGAAGAATTCCTAATTGGCTATCAATAAATGAAATTGAGGAAATATTTCATGAAGATTCCTAGAGTTATTATTTCTGCAAATAATAGTGATGCTGGAAAGACAATAATTACTTCTGCAATATTAAGGATATTGAAAAATAAAGGCTATAGAGTACAACCATTTAAAATAGGTCCTGATTATATTGATCCAATGTATTTAACTAAAGCTTCTGGAAGAGCATGTAGAAATATAGATTCATGGATTATGAGTAAAGATATGATTCTTTATAATTTGATAAAAAGCTATGAAAATACTGATTTTATTATAATAGAAGGTGTGAGAGGTCTTTATGAAGGTTCTTCTCCTATTAGAGATATTGGTAGTACTGCTCATATTGCTAAAATTTCATCTACTCCAATAATCTTAGTTATGAATTGTAGAGGATTAACTAAAAGTATAGCTGCTCAAATAATTGGTTTTAAATCTCTTGATAAAAAATTAAGAATTTCAGGTGTAATATTAAATAATGTAAAGGATAGAATACATGAAGAAAAAATAAGAAGAGCTATTAATTATTATACAAATATTCCAATTATTGGTGTTCTTTATTATTCTCCATTATTAAATATAAAAAAACGTCATCTAGGACTTATTACTCCTAATGAAATTAGAGAAATAAATGATGTAATAGAAAATGCCTCTAAATTATTAGAACCTAATTTAGATATTGATAAATTAATAGAAATAATGAACTCTAGTCCAGAAATTCATAGTGATTTTGAATTTAATTTTTTAAATGATGAAAAAATAAAAATAGGAGTATTCATGGATTGTGTTTTTTCATTTTATTATTATGAAAATTTAGAAATATTAAGAAAAATGAATGCTGAATTAATTTTCATTAATAGTTTATCAGATAATTACATAAGTGATGAAATTTCTGGTATTTTAATTGGTGGAGGATATCCAGAAGTTTTTGCTGAGGAATTAGAAAAAAATCAATCTCTTTATTCTTCTATTAAGAAAAAAGCATTAGATGAAATGCCTATAATAGGAGAATGTGGTGGATTAATGTATTTATGCAAATCAATAAACTATAATGGAAGAAAATATAAAATGATAGGAATTTTTGATGGTGATGTTTATTTTTCTGATAAAGTTGTAGTAAGCTATGTTAAATTAGAAACAAAAATAAATAATATAATATCAAAAGAAGGAGATATTATAAAAGGTCATGAATTTCATTATTCATATATTGAAAATATTTCATCAGATTTTGTATTTTATGTGAAAAGAGGAAAAGGAATTAAAAATAAAATGGATGGTGCTTTTATTCATAAAACTTTAGGAATGTATACACATCTTCATTATTTATCATGTCCTAATGTACCTAAGAATTTTATTATTCATTGTAAGAATTATATTCATAAATGAATAAAGAATTTTAGATAAAAAATTCAATAACTTTTAAGTTTCTTCATTAATATTTCTTTCATTTTTATGGCATCTACATCAAGAATAGGACTTTCACTAATGATAACTGGAGATAAATTGAATTCTTTAATAACTTCAGCTAACATTTCAAAATCAGGACCATAATCCTTTTCATCCAATGTATGATGGCATTTCTCTCCTTTATCTGTAAATTCAATCTTAGTAAAATGACAATGTAAATTCTTTAATTCATTACTTCCAAGTCTATTTTCTATTTCAATTAATACTTTTCTATAATCATCTATAGTTTTAAATCTTCCTCTATCTCTTGCATGTAAATGTGCCCAATCTATTACTGGTTGAATATTATCTAAATTTTCACATAATGATAATATTTCATCTAAGGATCCAAATTGAGAAATTCTTCCCATGGTTTCAGGTCCAAGCTTAACATTTATATCTAAACTTTTCATTTCTTCTATTACTTCTTTTAATACATTTAAACATATTTCAAATGTTTCTTTTGGATTTCTTTCACCATAATATCCAACATGAAAAACTACAGGTTGAGCATTCATCCATTTAGATGCTAAAGCACATGCAATAAGTCTATTCTTACTTGCTATTATTGTTTCTTTATCACCACATAAATTAATAAAATAGGATGCATGAAGACTTAATAAAATATCATTTTCTTTTGATTTTAATCCAAATAATTCAGCATCTTTTTGTTTTATTTGTGGCTTCATGCCCCAACGAACTGCTTGATATTCAAAAGCATCAAGATTTTCTTCTTTTAATAATCTAGGGATATCAAATAAAGATGCTTTCATTTCCTTAAAAGATGGTGGAATTCCTGCAGGTCCAAATCTTGGTCTATCTGCCATAATATAATATTTAAAAATAATACGAATATTTTTTTCGCAAATAATAATTTTTAATTAAAATTTTATTAATTTTTAATAATTTTCACCATAAAGCTTATTAATTTCAATTAAATATTATAAAAATAATGAAAAAGGTATTACTTGTTTCAATATTACTTTTATTAATAGTAGGAACAGTAATAGCTTATAGTGTTACATTTTCTTCAAATCCTATAAAATCTGAAAAAATAAAAGTTGTTGCTACTTTTTATCCCTTAGCATATTTAGCAGAAAAAATAGGAGGAGAAAGAGTTTCTGTTTATACATTAATACCATATAATGTAGAAGTTCATGATTGGCAACCTTCTCCTTCTGATATAATAACTATTGAAAATTCAGACATTATAATATTGAATGGAGCAGGATTAGATTGGTGGTTTAAAAGTGAAATATTACCATTAATTAATACAAGTGGAAAAATAATTGTTGATACAACAGAAGGATTACCTCTTATATTACATAATAATCAATATGATCCTCATACTTGGCTATCACCATATATGGCAAAACTTCAAGCTGAAAAAATATTATCAGCATTTATTAAGAAAGATCCTTTAGGAGAAAAATATTATGAAGAAAGATTTAAAGAAATTGAAAGTAAATTAAATGAAATTGATGAAAAATATTTAATAGAATTAGAAAATAAGAAAAAAGATATTATAATTGTATCTCATGAGGCTTTTGGATACTTAGCAGAGAGATATGGATTTAAGCAAATAGGAATAATTGGATTGTCAGCTGAGGAAGAACCAAGTCCTAAGCTAATATCAGAAATAATTGAATTAATGAAAACATATAATATAACAACACTATATTTTGATCCTATTTATTCAGATAAATATGTAAAAATAATAAAAAATGAATTAGAAAATAAATTAGGTAATGTTAATATTTTAAAAATTTACTTATGCTTAGGTCCAATAGATAATAAAGATTATTTTGAGCAATTAGAAGAAAATCTTGAATCATTAAAAAAAGGACTTGTAGAGTGAGATTATGAAAGCAATAGAAGTAAGAAATTTAAATGTTATAAGAGATGGAAAATTAGTAATAAGAAATGCTAATTTTGAGATTAATAAAGGAGATTACGTAGGAATAATTGGACCGAATGGTGGAGGAAAAACTACTCTTATTCTTACAATTCTTGGTCAAATACCTAAATTAAGTGGAAGTATAAAATTGTTTGGAAAAGATATTGAAGAATTTAATGAATGGGAGAAAATTGCTTTTATTCCTCAAGATGCTGTAAATTTTGATAATAATTTTCCAATAACAGTAAAAGAATTTGTTTCTCTTGGAAGATTGGGAAAAAATAAAATTGGAAGAAGATTAAATAAAGGAGATTGGGAAGAAGTAAATAAAACATTAGAATTCATGGGAATTTCTGATATTGCAAATAAAAGAATAGGAGAAATTTCTATTGGACAAAAACAAAGAATGTTTTTGGCTATGGCATTAGTTAGAAATCCTGAATTAATAATATTAGATGAGCCAATATCTAATGTAGATCCTATTACTCAAGAAAAATTCTATAAAAAACTTTCAGATCTAAATTATAAAGAAGGAAAGACAATATTAGTAGTATCTCATGATCTTTCTGCAGTATTTTGTAGAATGAATAAAGTAATATGTGTTAATGTAGATGTTAATATTGCAGAAATCAAAGAAAATACAGATATTCAAGGAATTGTAAGAAAAGCCTATGGTGAACATTTCTATTTTGTTTTTCATAGACATGAATGTAAAGGAGAGTTTGAAAAATGATCGAATTATTAAGTTATCAATTCTTTCAAAATGCAATCATTGGAGGATGTTTAATAGGAATCATATGTTCATGGATAGGATTATTTTTAGTATTGAGAAGGCAAGTAATGATAGTTGATGGAGCTGCTCATACTGCTTTTGGTGGACTTGCTTTAGGATTATTATTAGGAATTGATCCATTTATTACTGCTTTAATAATAGTAATAATTTCAATATTAATAATTAATAAAATGAAGACATTTACAGATTCTGCTATAGCATTAATGCTTGCTATAGGTTTTTCTATTGGATTAATAATAATAAGCATAACAAGAGGATTTAGTATAGATATATTTAGCTATTTATTTGGCTCTATATTAACAATAAGTAGAGAAGAATTAATAATTATTTCAATTGTTACCATATTTATAACAATATTTCTTTTATTATTTCATAGAGAACTCATTGCTATTACATTTAATGAAAGAAATGCAAGAGTAATGGGAATTCCAGTGGATTTGATCTCTAATATTTTCAATTTTATTATAGCAATTACAATAATACTTTCAATAAAAATTGTAGGAGTAATCCTTATAGTTGCACTTATTACTATTCCTGCATTAATATCATTACAAATAAAAACTTCTTTCAATAATACAGTTATTATTTCAATTTTAATAGGATTATTTGGAATAATATTAGGTATATTTATTTCAGCAATTTATAAATTATCAACATCAGGTATAATAGTCTTTACATTAGTTATTATTTATGCTATAGTTTATATTTATTCAAAAATAAAAATTATTAAAAGGGAAAAATTATGATTGTAAGCATATCTATTCCTGANGAGCTTTTAGAAGAACTCAATAAGATATTNAATAAAGAATGGTATGTAAGTAGATCTGAAGTNCTTAGACATGCTATAAGAAAATATATTTATGAATATAAAGATTTAGAAAAGATAGAAGGAGAAGTTGTTGCTACTCTGAGCATTCTTTATGAAAAATTTTGTGAAGAAGATATAAGACATAAATTCATAGATATAATAATTGCATTTATTCATGTTCATATTAATAATAATAAATGTCTTGAAGTAATGGTAATAAAAGGAAAAGCTGAAAAATTAAGAAAAATGATCAGTGAATTGAAGACAAGAAAAAATATAGAAAATATTGGAGTTTCAATTATATATAGAGAAACATAATAATTGATATTTATGTTTACAGAAGAAGAAATAGATTGTATTATTAATGCTGGAAAAATTGTAAGAAATTTATTAAGTAGAATAAAATCTTTTATAAAAGAGAATATAAGCTTATTGGAATTGAGTGAAAAAATTGAAAATGAAATAAGAAATTATAATGGTGAGCCTGCTTTTCCATGTAATATTGGAATTGATGAAGTTGCAGCACATTATACACCATCAATAAATGATAATAAGAGATTAGCTTATGGATGTTTATTGAAAATAGATATAGGTGCACATATTAATGGATTTATAGCAGATGCTGCAATTACTATATCCTTTGGATCTGAATATGAAGAAATGATAGAAGTTGCAAAAGAAGCATTAGATAAGGCATTATCTTCAATAAGTATTGGAGAAAAAATCTCTAATATTGGAGAAATTATTGAAAAGACTATAAAGTCCTATGGATATAAACCAATATCAAATCTTACTGGTCATAAGATTTCTAGATATATGATACATGCAGGAGTAAGTATACCAAATGTAATTAGTAATACCTATGGAAGAATTGAGCCATGGTCTTTATATGCTATTGAGCCTTTTGTAACATTATCAAAAGCTAAAGGAGAAGTAATAAATGGACCTTTAGGTAATATATTACAAATAATTAAAATTAAGGGACCAAAGGATCCTAAATTAAAAGATTTCTTTGATTTCTTATTTAAAAAATATAAGACATTGCCTTTTGCAAGAAGGTGGATAGAAAATCAAGAATATTTAGATATTCTTAAAAAAGATAAATTGATTTATGAATATCCAGTATTAATAGAGGCAAGTGGATTCCCAGTAGCTCAAGCAGAACATACTATATTGACAACAGATAAAGAAGTAATTGTTATTACATAGAAAAAAATAAAAATTATTCTTCAACAGTTATAGCTTGAGTTGGACATTGAGAAACACATGCCATACAAAGTATACAATCTTGTGGTCTTTTAGGAACAGCTTTATTATTTATAAAATCAAAGACATTAGTTGGACATACTGATATGCAAAGTCCATCTCCATTACATTTTTCCTGGTCTACTATTACTTTTGGCATTTTTAAGACCCTATAACTTGTTAATATAATTATTTTATAAAAACTTTATGGTGTGCTTACTTCGCGAAGTTTTTCACTTGCAGGTAATCCAGCAATTCCCCATGATTCCTTTGGAACTTCTATAATTATTACTTCAACTGCTTCCTTTGGAATTCCAAGATCTGTAAATACCTTTGTTATTCCTTCTATTGTTTTTCTTTTAGCTATATCTGAAAATCCCTTCCAAACATAAACACATACTACTGGCATTTTTTTACCTCATTTTATTTTTTATTTTATTTTATTTAAGTATTATTAATATTCTTCACTTAATCTTTGGAAATACATAAATGAATGGCCACATGAAGGACATTCTTGAGGAGGAGTTTTTCCAATATGAACATAGCCACATTTTCTGCAGACCCAAACTATTGGTTCATCTCTTTTAAAGAATTTTCCTGATTCTAAAAGTTCTAATAATTTTTTATATCTTTCTTCATGATGCTTTTCAGCTATTATTATTGCTTCTATTCTTGATGCAATATCATTAAATCCTTCTTCTCTAGCAATTTTTGCAAATTCAGGATAAAGCTCAGAATTTTCATAGTGTTCTCCTTTAATAGCAGCTTTTAAATTATCAATAGTATTTCCAATAGATAATGGAGCTGAAGCTTCAATTTTAATTTCATCTAAATTTCCTTTTAGTTTTTGAGCTAATTCAAAAAATGTTTCAGCATGTTCTTTTTCATTCATAGCAGTAATTTCAAATATTTCTGCAATTTGTTCATATCCTTCTTTTCTTGCTATACTTGCATAAAATGTATATCGATTTCTTGCTTGTGATTCTCCTACATATGCTTTTATTAAATTTTCAAAAGTCCTCATAAAATAAAATATTAATAAAGTATATTTATAGCTTACTAAAAGAAAAATTAAAAAGAAAAAATTTAAAAAAACTAGATTTTCAATTAATAATTTATGTGTGTTCTTGGTAAAGATAAATTAATAGAATTAAATAAAGAATATAGAATAATACATCCATTCAATGAAAATCAACTAGATGGAGATAGCTATATACTTACAGTAGGACAAGATGTAGTATTAAACTATTTAGAACATCAAAATATAATATCCTATGAAATAGTATTCACACCACCAAATTATATTGCATATTTAACTGCAAAAAGTAGATATGGAAGAATGGGACTTTCATTTTTAAATGCAGCAAAAGTTCATAGTGGATTTTGTGGAAGACTTGCACTTGAAGTTGTAAATCTAAGTAATGAGAGAAAACCAATAATAATAAGAAAAGGAGATCCATTTATGCATATAGAGTTTATAAAAAGAGAAGGCTCTCCTTCTCCATATGAAGGAGAATATCAATTTCAATATATGAGTAATGAAGAAATAGAAGAATACATTCCAATATTAAAAAAAGCAATTCCAAATTTTGATAGATTATTTAAAATATGGATGAGTAAGAAATCACATCAATTTCCATAGATCATCTCCAACATAGTGTAAATTTTTAATTGCTTTTCCTTTTCTCTTTTCAAAAATTTCTTTTGAATTCATAATCATAATTCCTATGGCAATAGGTTTTTCATATTTTTCATCTACGATTAATACAATTTTTCCAATTTCAGCATTATTTTTAATTTCTTTTATTCCTGGAGCCATTATATCTGCTCCATTAACTATATGAGGTACTGCGCCCATATCTACAATAACTTTTGGAAGTAAATCAAGAATTTCCTTTGATGATTTTAATGTTGGAATTAAATTTTCATCTATTAAAATAGCAATAGGTTTTCCTTCTTGAAAATATATTTTCTTTTCATCTTTTGTTTCTACTACTTCAATAATTTTCTTTTTATCTAAATCAATAGAATATTTTTCTTTTAGAATTTTTAATAATTCTTTTTGTTCTTTAGAACTTAGTGGATGTCTTTTTTTAATCATAGTAATTTCACTTACATCAAATGTTTATTATAAACTTTCCGATAGGGGTTCAGCTCCCATATAAATTCATATAATTTTTCATTGCCTCATCTTTATTCCCCTGCATTCCACTGGGTTCTCATCGGGCTTAGGGGCATTCAGGGTCACCCAAAAAGCCTACATCTTAAGTTGCTACCATCGGGAAGAGCCTTCATCTTAAGAGTCTCAACTAAAGGCTTTGATCCCTCACGAACTAATATGCATTTTTGTACGAAAGGCTTAAATAATGTTTTTCATAATCGAAAAATTGCTTATAGCAGGAGTTGAATATGAGCGAACATAGTGCAACTGAATTATTAAGTCAATCCCTAGGTTCAATAGTTTTAGTAAAACTGAAAGGAGGAAGAGAAATTAGAGGATTAATAAAGAGCTTTGATCAGCACTTAAATTTAGTATTAGAAAATGCAGAAGAATTAATAGGAGAGAATAAAGAACCAAGAAAATTGGGAACAGTAATAGTAAGAGGAGATAATGTAGTTTTAATTTCTCCATCTCCAAGGTGATCTAAATGAAAGGAACACCATCAATGGGAAGAAGATCAAGAGGAAAAACACATATTACATGTAGAAGATGTGGTCGTCATAGTTATCATGTAAGGAAGAAGAAATGTGCAGCGTGTGGTTATGGAAAATCAGCTAGAAGAAATGACTAAAAAATTAAAATAATAGAAATAAATAAATAAAAAAAAGAAGAAGGGCCGGTAGCTCAGAGGAAGAGCGCCCGCTTGGCGTTATAAAATACCAAAATGCGGGAGGTCGAGGGTTCAAATCCCTCCCGGTCCACCATTATTTCATACAATTATCAATAATGAATTTATCTGACCTCCTCCTCGCCTTAAAGGGCGAATATTCCCTACATCTATTTGGATTTACAATTGAAAGCCTTGCCATTTATGGCTGGAATGGAAAAGGTTTTCTTGTATTAATTGTCATGAGTCTAAAGATGTGGTTGCTCCAAGCATTTGAATGTAGGATAAGCAACCACATGAACAAAATAGATGTGGGAAGCATGATCCCTTGAATGCTTCTCAAATGACAGATGTAAATACGAATAGATGAGAGAGACCGAGCCGCTCTAAAGGGAGTCCTTCAGGGCAGGGAAGAAGTCAGATCTGTAAACCTCTACAAAAAGTACAAGTACTTAAGATGTAGGGTCCCTGGGGTGGCCCTGAATGCCCCTAAGCCCGATGAGAACCCAAGTGGAATGCAGGGGAATAAGAATGAGGCTATGAAAAATATCAATTCACATGAACCCATATAGAGCTAAACTCCAATCATATAGTAATAGACTTATATGAACATATAGATTTACCAAATCTTTTTAAACATAAATACGTATATACATATTTATGGCAAAAAAGAAGCTCACTTTAAGTATTGATGAAGATTTATTGAAAGAA
>QNVI01000002.1 GCA_004348015.1 Thermoproteota archaeon
TTCTCAGGTGAAACATCAACACCAATATCATAGACTTCACAACCAGCTGCTTCAAGCATTACTTTTACAATATTTTTACCAATATTATGAATGTCTCCTTTTACAGTCCCTAAAACAACCTTAATCTTTTTACCTTCTTTTGGAAGTTTCTTTAATAAAGGTTCAATAATTTTTAATCCTTCCTGAAAAGCCTCAAAACCTACTACAAGTTCTGGTAAAAATGCCTCTTTATTTGAAAGCTTCTCTCCTAAAATAATTACTCCTGAGGCTAAAGCATCGAGAATTGTTTTTACTTCAATTCCTTCTTTTAATGCAATATTCACAAGATTAATAACTAAAGAAGCATTTCCATTCATTACAGCCTCTGTAATTTCTTTTAGAATTTGATAACTTTCCTCCATAATATCTAATATATTTAATTAATTAACATATTATTAACTCTACTGTTTAATTTAGTTTTTAATATTTTTAATTCTATCACAATGTTTATAAAATTTGATTTATGATTATAAATAATTAAAATTCTTAAAAAATATTTATTAAGAAAATTTGATAATATTTAATTTAGTGTATTTTAAATGATAGGATATTGGGAAGAAAGAAAAGAAGTATCAAAAGTAACAGCTAAGATTTATGAATGTCCAAACTGTCATTATCACTTTTCTATATTTCAATCAAGAGGTATAGCATGTGCTGGTTGTAGAGAAGCTGTTTTTAATTGTCCAATGTTAAGATGTCCAAGATGTGATTATGAATTTCCTATAGAGAAAGATGAAATTCTTTTAAGAAAAACATCTAATTTTATTAAAAAAGATATGAAAAATTTTGGTGAAAGATTTTGTTAAAAATTAATCAGAGAAGTTTTTGAATAGGAATTATTAAATGAAATTATAGACAAAAATATTTATATAAAATTATAATAATTGAGAATTATGGAATGTGATTTATGCTTTAAAGAATGTAATGCTATTAGATGTCCTTATTGTGGAAAATATTTTTGCTCAACTCATATACAACCTGAAGTACATAATTGTGAAGGAATGGTACTAGATCAATAATTATTTTTGAATTTTAAAAGGAGGAATGAAATCTGGTAATTCTGGACAACCTTTTTCATAATTACATGAAATTATTTTTCCTTTGATTTTATCCCATAATTCCTGAGGTAATTCTTTAAAATATTCTCTTAATTCTCTTCTCTCATAAACTCCTGGCTTTTTAGATTTCTTTGCTAAAAATTTAAAAGCTAATATTATTCTTCTTATAGGATATCGTTTAAAACCATTTAATAATTCTATATCTCTTTCTATTTGATCCCATTCAATGTATAAATAATCTTTTGTTCCTGCTTTTGCTTCTATAACATGAAATTCTCCTTTCTCATCATTTGTAGCAATTACATCTGGTAAATAAGCACTATATCCTCCCACTCTATAAGCCCACCATCCTGCTTCTCTATATCTTTTTACAATTTCTCTTTCAAATCCTTGTCCTCTATTTTTTCTAATTCTTGCTATTTTTATTCTATCTAAGGACATTTTTCATCATCAATATTCCAATTATAGTTTTTGCATCTTCTATTTCATTATTTTTTATCATTTCTAATGCTTTATCAATTGGAATTGAATAAACATTTATAAATTCATCTTCTTCGGTTTTTTGTGATAATTTTTTTAATTCTCTAGCAATAAATAAATGAATTATTTCTGTACAATAACCTACAGCAACGTAAAATTGTATTAATTTTTCAATTTTATTAGCAACATATCCAGTTTCTTCTAACAATTCTCTTTTTGCACATTCTAATGGATCTTCTCCTTCTTCTAATGTTCCTGCAGGTATTTCCCACATAAATTTTCCTGCTGCATGTCTATACTGTCTTATGAGAATAATATTATTATTATCTAATGCTAAAATAGCAACTGCTCCTCTATGTACAACAATTTCTCTTTTTGATATTTTTCCATTTGGAAGTTTTACTTCATCTAGTCTTACTTTTATTAATTTTCCAGAGTAAACTAATTCACTTTTTATTAATTCTTCCATTTTTATCTTCCTTTATTTTCTTTTTCTAGTTGATATTATGCTTATTACATCTCTATCATGAAGTTGATAATCTTTTGGTAATCTCATTCCAGTTATTGCATCTATGGCATATAAAAATCCTTCAGCAAGTTCTGAATGTATTTCTCTTGCTAAATCTAATGGTGTAGATCCCTGAGGTAATAGAAAAGCATCTGGTAAAACATTTCCTTTTGAATCTGAAAGTCTTTTTGCATCTTCTACTGGATAAATAACATTCATCCTTAGCAATTTAAATATTGTAACAAATAATGCCTGATCAACACCAGTTCTAAGCCATCTATCAAAAATTCTAGATTGTACATAATTTATTGCCCATTTTTGTCTTGGTGTAAGCTTACTTTCATCTTTTATTTTAAATCCTTCTTCTCCTGGTAAATAATCTATTGCTCCCATTCTTGCTGCTCTTCTTAGCATTAATTCTACTTCAGCTGAACATGGAATAACAAATTTTTCACCAAGAGTTTCCTGAAGTCCTTTAAAATTCTTTTCTGCTATGGGAATATCCATTTTATTTGCAACAATAAGTGTTGGCTTTGAAATGTATCTTATATGAGAGGCAAAAGCCTTTAAATCTTCATCATCCCAATCTTCAAATGGTACTTCATTTAGATTTGCTCTTTTTAATGCTTCTTCTATATGCCATTTTTTTACTTTTATTCCAGCAAGAACTTCAAATAATGCATCTGCTAAGCTCATTCCTCTTCCTTTTATTAACTTCTTTATTTTTTCTGAGTTTTCTGCTATATTCTTCATATACCATCGTATTATTTCATCTTCTATATCAAAGTAATCTGCAAGAGGAGAACCTGAACCTGGTTCACATATTTCTCCTTTTTCATTTATACTTCCAGATGCATCAACAACATGAAGTAAAGCATCTGATTGTGCTGTTACACTTAAAAATTGATTTCCAAGTCCTGCACCAGCCCATGCTCCTTTTATCAATCCTGGAAGATCTACTACTTCTATTGGAATATATCTCCATCCATCAATACATTGAGAATTCCTTGGATTATCCTTTACTCCTAATTCNNTACATACACATGGAGTTCTTACATAACCTACTCCAATATTTGGAGTTTTTGTAGTAAATGGATATGTAGATACTTCAGCACTTAACATTGTAATAGCATTAAATAGTGTTGTTTTTCCAGTATTTGTCTTTCCAATTATTCCTATTCTTATCATAATTACCAAGATAATAATATTCAAAGTAAAAGTTAAAGCTTTTCATTTTTATCTGAATATTATGGAATATTCCATATCAAAAATACTTGATGAAATAGAAGAATCTGGAATTAGAAGATTATTTGAAATTGCAAGTAAGGAAAAAGACATTATTTCATTGGGAATTGGAGAGCCAGATTTCGATACTCCAAATCATATAAAAGAATATGCAATTGAAGCATTAAATAAAGGATATACACATTATACCCCAAATATTGGATTGAAAATCCTAAGAGATGCAATTAGTGAAAAATTGAAAAAAGAGAATAATATTAATGCAGATCCTGATAGTAACATAATGATAACTATAGGAGGAAATCAAGCTTTTTTCTTAATATTATCTACATTTATAAATCCTGGTGATGAAATAATAATTCCATCACCTTATTTTGTAACTCATGCAGCAGCAACAAAATTAGTAGGAGGAAAAGTAGTTGAAGTTAAAACATCAATAGAAAATGAATTTAAAATAATTCCAGATGATATTAAAAAATTAATTACTAAAAAAACAAAATGTATTATCATAAATACTCCTAATAATCCTACAGGCTCAGTATATGGAAGAAAGGAAATTGAAGAAATATTTGATATAGCAAATGAATATAAAATAAAAATAATAAGTGATGAAGTTTATGAAAAACTAATATATGATGATGAGCATATAAGTATAGCTTCTCTAGATAAAAATTTAGATTTTGTAATAAGTGTATTTAGCTTTTCTAAATCATATGCTATGACTGGATGGAGAATAGGATATGTAGTTGCAGATTCTAATACTATATCAAAAATGGTAAAATTTCAAATGTATCTTGCAGCATGTGCTAATTCCTTTGCTCAATATGCTGCTACTATGGCATTAAAGGATAGTAGAAGTAATCAATATATTGAATATATGAGAAATGAGTATAAAAAAAGAAGAGATTATGTTTTAAAAAGATTAAATGAAATTAATGGATTTATATCATATAAGCCAAAAGGAGCATTTTATATATTTCCAAAAATATTCATTGATGATAATATATTTTCTGAAAGAATTTTAAAAGAAGCAAAAGTAGCAGTTGTACCTGGCTCTGCTTTTGGTACATATGGAAAAAATCATATAAGAATAAGCTATGCTACATCAATAGAAAATCTTGAAAAAGCATTTGATAGAATAGAAAAGTTTATGAAATCATTAGATAAATAATTCCTTATGGATATTATAGAAGTAATTAATACAAGAGCAACTGTAAGAGAATTCTCTGATGAAAAAATAAAGGAAAATGATTTAAAAACTATTTTAGAAGCTGCAATAAGAGCTCCAAATGCTGGTGGAAATGAGCAATGGTTTTTCATAATTGTAGAAAATAAGGAGAAATTAGAAGAACTTAGAAATTTGATAATTCAAGCTCAAAGATTATATTATACTGAAATGATGAAAATACCATTATCAAAAGAACAATTAGAAAAATGGGAAGGAAGAGTTAAAGAAGGACTCTATAAAGCACCATTATATATTGCTGCTTTTAAGGATTTAAGAGTAAGATATTATAAAAATAATGAAATTGAAGAAAGATGGGCTGAGCAAAGTGTATGTGCAGCAATAGAAAACATGATATTAACAGCTCATAGCTTGAATATAGGAAGTTGTTGGTTTGGAGTTCCATTATTAATAGAAGATAAATTCTATGAATTCTTTAATGTTAAAAAAGAAGAATTAAAGCTTGTAGCAATTATTGCATTTGGATATCCAAAACAAAAACCAATNCCTAGAAAGAGAAAAAAGAAAATTGAAGATGTAGCTATTAGAATATAATTTAATTTTTTTATTTAATTAATTCTTCTAATGGATGAAGTTCATATAGATAAGCCCAATATACAGGTCCTTCTCCAAAATCCTTAATAGGATGTAATTTAGCTAATTCTTCATAAGTAATATAACCATAAATATATGCTTTATTAATTTCCAATCTAAGCTTTATTCCTATGTATATATCTCTTGGTTTAGAGATAAAAACATCTTTTGGAATTTGTATTCTTATATGATATAACTCCCATAAAGTCTTAAATTCAATAGTTTTTTGCTTTAAAGTATTAGGAAAAATAACAATAGTATCATTAATATAATCATAGGGAATTTTTAATATTTTTAATGCTTCTTTTCCTATTTCTTCTCCTATTTTTTCTATTTTTAATCTTAAAAATTGTTCTTGTGGGTTTTTCACTAGGAATTTTTAATTGTTGTTTTTCTGCATATTCTTCTGCTTTATTAAGAATTTCTTCACTTATCTCAATTTCTATCATTTCTTCACCTTTAACTATAATAATTTACTTAATTCCAATAAATTTTTTACAATTAGATCTGGTTCTTTACTAAATTTATCTCCAATTAAAATTGTAAAAATTTTTGCTTTTTTTCCTGCTTTTATATCAGTTTCTACTCTATCACCAACTATTGCAATTTCTGATTTCTTTAATCCTAATTCTCTTATTGCCATATTGATTATATATTTTGATGGTTTTCCAATTATTACTGGTTTTATACCAGTAGCAATTCTTATTGCTCCAACAATTGCTCCTGCTCCTGGAAGATATCCTTTTTCAATAGGAAGATTTGGATCATTATTTGTAGCAATAAATTTTGCTCCATTTTGAATTGCAATACATGCAGCTGCAATTTTTTTATATGTTAAATTTCTATCTAATCCACAAATTACATATTTTGCTAAATGAGCATTTTCTTCATTTAAAATTTCAAATCCTTCATTTTTAATTGCTTCTATTAATGCTTTTTCTCCTATAATATAGCATTTTTCTCTTTTAAATTTCCTCATATAATTAGCAGTAGCAATTGCTGATGTTAATATTTCATAAGGATTAGTAGGAATTCCCATATTATTTAATTTATTTGCATATTCATCTTGTGTCATTGTAGAATTATTTGTTAAAAATAATATTCTAATTCCTTTTGATCTTATAATTTCAATTGCTTTATCACTTCCTTCTATTAAAGTATTTCCTCTATAAACACATCCATCCAAATCAATTATCAATCCTTTTATATTCATACTAAATAGGTTTTGCTATGAATATATTATCTTTTACTCTTAATAAACGAACAGTGATATTTTCTTCTTCTTGTAAGTTATTTCCAATAACTGTTACTGACCAATTTCCATCATTTGTTATTGCCAATTTTTCACCTTTAAACCATCCAGGTCCTATTATTCTTACTTTAATTTTTTCTCCTACTTTAAATTTAGATTTAATACTTTTTGTATAAAAAATTCCAAAATCTGATGGTTTTAATATCAATTTCATATTTTTCTTCAATTCAAGTTCTCTTAATCTTTTATAAAATTCATACCATGTCATATACTTTATTTCCTTTGTTCTTCTTCCATATTTATGAAATTCACATTTTTGTATTCCTAATGGAGGCCATTTTTTTCCTGCTCCAATTCTTTTTGCAAAATCTATTATCTTTTCTATTTCATTATCATTAATTGGATGAACCCAAACAGGTGCTATTAGTAAATCTATTCTTGTATTTTTAGTAATATATTCAGCTAGTTCTATTATTCTTTCTACATTATAATTTTCAGTTCCTGAGAGCTTTTTTGCTAATATAGAATCTAAAGCATCTATAGAAAGATTTATTCTTGATAATCCTATGCTATCAAATTCATTAATTATTTTTTCATTTAAAATATATCCATGAGTTTGTATTGATATTACATTTATTTCTTTAAATTCTCTTAGATTTTGTATTAAATCAATTAAATATGGATATGTTAATGGATCACCCACAGTATCTATATGAGCTTCAATATTTTTCTCTTTTATTTTTACAATATATTTTATCCATTCTAATAAATGATCTAATTCTACTAAGTATTCTGATTGTCTTTTTCTACTATTAGGACCTGCATCTGTAGAGCAAAAAATACAATTTAATGGACATAAAGTTGTAGGTCTTATTTGAATTATATTTGTACCCCTATCAATAATACCAAAACATACTGTCCCTATTAATGGAATATCACTTATTTTTATTAATTTAGCCATGATTTCATTATTTTTTATTTTTAATAATTTTTTATAATTTTTTATATTGAGATTTATTTTAAATTTTTTAATGAGAAAAAGCAATCATTAAATATTATTTAGTTTTCATAAAATAAAAAATTATAAGTGAAAAAATTAGTTTCTTATAAAAATAATAAAATTTAAAAATAAAAATAATAGATATTTAATTAAAAAAAGGTGAAAATATGGAGACCACATTAATAGCTGCTTGTATAATAGCATACTTTATTGTGAGTATCATAGTTGGTGTTTGGTTTAAGAGAAGAGCAGAAAAAAGTGTTAGTGAATTCTATGTAGCTGGAAGATCAATACCAGGAATGATTGTTGCTCTTGGTTATTACTCAACATACTTAAGTACAGCTACATTTATTGGACAAGCAGGAGCATCATATAAATTCGGATTACCATGGGTTTATGTTGGATTAATTTGGGTGGTCTTTTGTGTATTTGCTTGGATAGTAATAGCTCCAAGATTAAGAGCTCAAACTGAAGCACTTGGCTCTATTACTGCTACCGACTATTTTGATTATAGATATAATAGTAAGCTTCTCAGAGTATTAGGAGCTGCAATTGCAGTTTTTGCACAAATATTCTATTTAACATCAATAGTTATAGGATGTGCATGGCTTTTTAAATATGCATTAGGAGTTTCTTATGAAATAGGTGCAGCTATTTTATTATTTGTAACATTAATTTACTTAGTAGTCTCTGGTGCTTGGGCTGTTTACTATACTGATGCTTTACAAGGTGCTATAATGTTAGTAGCTGCAGTTTTATTATTTGCACTAGTAATAGCTATGGCTGGTGGAATAGGACCTGCAATAGCGACTATTTCAAATTGTCCAGATCCAATGCCAGGTGGTGGAGTAATTGGTGATAAATTAATGACTTGGGCATTAGTTTCACCACTTTATGTTTTTGCTATAGGATTTTCCATCGGTGCTAAACAAATATCAGATCCAAAAGTCACTACACGTCTTTATTCTATAAAGGATAGAAAAGCTCTTAGAACTGCTATGATATGGGCTCCAATATTTCTATTAATTACTTCTTTAGTAGTATTTCCTCTTGGAGCATTTGCTCATGCAATAATACCAAAGGAGCAAGCATTATTTTACTTTAAGAATACAGATCAAGTTGTACCTTACTTACTTACTTTCATTGGAAATCCATATATAATTGGATTTATTGTTTCAGGATGGTTTGCAGCTGCAATGTCATCAATTAGTCCAGCAGTATTAGTTTCAGGTACTCAAATAACTCGTGATATTATTCAAGTATTAAGCAAAAGAGCAGNATNATGGTCTGAAAAAAGAATAATTAATCTTACAAGAATTTTCATAGTAATATACATGATAATAGTTTATATAATTTCTGTTTATCCACCCTATGGAATTGTAGAGCTCACTGCTTATACAGGATCAGTTTTTGCAGCATCATTTGCTCCAGCAGTATTAGGAGGTTTGCTTTGGAGAAGAGCAACAAAAATGGGAGCATTAGCTTCAATGATAACAGGACTTATTGTAACAGGAGTATGGAGATTCTGGGTTATAGGAGCATACCCATGGATATACAATGTATATTGGATACATGAAGTTATTGTTGGCTTTATAAGCTCAATTATTGTATTTATAGTAGTTTGCTTAGTAACTAAACCACCACCTGAAGAAATTGTAAATAAAGCAATGAGTGCAAGAATTTAAAATCTTTTTTATTTTTTTATTTTTTTCTGTTCAACAAATATCAATAAAAAGCTATATATATGTATAATTAACTAACTATAGTAAGGTGTTTTTTATGAATAAGAAAGGAGTTTCACCAGTAATTGCTACATTATTGCTAATAGTAATTGCTGTTGCTGCAGCTGTTGTAACATATACATTTGTTATGGGATTTGTTGGAACATCAACTACAACAACACCACCTATAACTACTGAAAGAATTATAGTAGAGGCTGTAGAAGTANATACAGCTAATCAAANTGTTACTTATGTATATGTAAGAAATGTTGGTAGTACAACTGTTAACGTATCAGCAATTTATCTAGTTAGATCTGATGGAATAATAGTGGGTAGTAATACTAGTAATACAACTGTAAGTACAACTATATCTCCTGGTGAATTAAAACAAATCTTTGCTAACATAACATATACTGCTGCAAAACCAAATGAATTATACTATGTCCAAGTAGTAACTACTGGTGGGGCGATGGCATCTTCTAGTCAATTCAAACTAAAGTAAATTATTTTTATTTTTTCTTTTTTATTACTTCTTGTCCATTCATATATGGAATTAATACCTCAGGAATTAATATACTTCCATCTTCTTGTTGATAATTTTCTAATATAGCTACAATAGTTCTTTCTGTAGCAACTAATGTAGAATTTAATGTATGTACATATTCAGGTTTTTCATTTGGTTTATCTCTATATCTTATATTTGCTCTTATTGCTTGATATGAAGTACAATTACTACAGGAAACAACTTCTCTATATCTTCCTTGAGCTGGAAACCATACTTCAATATCATATTTTTTTGCAGCAACAGTTCCTAATTCTCCACTACATATATTAACAACTCTATATGGAAGTTTTAAACTTTGAATGAATTCTTCAGCATTTCTTAATAAAAATTCATGTTCCTTTGGAGAATCTTCTGGCTTACAAAATACAAATTGTTCTACTTTTTCAAATTGATGTACTCTAAAAATTCCCTTTGTATCTTTTCCATGTGCTCCTGCTTCTTTTCTAAAACATGGACTTATTCCACAATATCTTAAAGGTAATTGACTTCCATCTAATATTTCATCAGCATGAAGACCAAGAAGTGCATGTTCTGATGTTGCTAATAAATATAAATCTTCATTTTCAATTTTATAAATCATTTCTTCAAAATCAGATAGAGATGTTGCTCCTTCAACAATATTTCTTCTCAACATATATGGAGGGATAAATGGAATAAATCCTTTTTTTATCATAAAGTCAAGTCCATATTGAATAAGAGCAAGATTTAATCTTACTAAATCACCTTTAAGATAATAAAATCTTGCACCTGCTACTTTTGCTGCTCTTTCTAAATCCACAAGATCAAGATCAATTGCCAAATCAATATGATCTTTTATTTTAAAATTAAATTCTCTTTTTTCTCCCCAATATCTTATTGCAATATTATCATTTTCATCCTTTCCTATTGGTACACTTTCATCCATTAAGTTTGGTAATCTTAATAAAATGTAATGAATTTTATTTTCATATTCTTCAACAATTTTTTCATTTTCTTTTATTTCATTTCCAATTTTTTCTGCTTCAATTAGCTTATCTTCAATATTCATTCCTTGTTTTTTTAATTTTGCAATTTCCTCAGTTATTCTATTTTTTCTATTACGTAATTCATTTAATTTTGTTAATGATAATCTCCATTTTTTATCATATTCAAGAAGTTCATCAAATAATTTTAATATTTGAGGATCTCCTCTTTTTGCTAAATTATTTCTTACATACTCAGGATTTTTTCTTATTAATCTTATATCTAGCATCTTATCACCTTAGATATTCCTCTGGTATGGTAGTTATTTTTCCTAAGCATGATGCAACAAATATCATTATTGAGATTTCTTCTAATGCTTCTATAATGTATAGAGCTTCTTTTAAATTTGATCCTACTGCTATTACTCCATGATTTTTCATTATTACTGCAGATTTTGATTTTATATTTTTAGCAACNAAATCTGCTAATTCCTTTGATCCTGGGGGTTTAAATTCTATAATAGGTATATCTTTAAATATCCTCCATGCTTCATAATTTATTGGTTCTATTTTCTTACCTGCAGATATTATACCAATGGTATATGGATTATGAGCATGTATAATTGCATTTACATCAGATCTTGATTTATATATTGATAAATGAAGAGGTAATTCTATAGAAGGCTTTAAGTAACCTTCTATTACATTACCATTAATATCAATTTTTACAATATCTTCAGCTCTTAAATCTGCTTTAAATACTCCAGTTGGAGTAATTAAAATTTCATTTTTACTTATCTTTACACTTGCATTTCCTCCAATACCAGATACTAATCCTCTATCATGAAGTATTTTCATACATTTAACAAGCTCATTTCTTAAATAATCCTCCATGAAATCACCTTTATTTATTCTTTAATAAAAATATATTTATTAATTTTTCAATGATTTAAAAGAGGGAAATGAAAAAAGCAGTTTTAATAAGAATGGGAGGAGAAATAGGAATAAAGAGTAGTTTTGTAAGAAGATATTATGAATCATTAGTAGAAAAACATATTATTGAATTATTAAAAGCAAATGAAATAAAAATTGATAATTTATTAAAAGCTCCAGGTAGGTTATATATATTCACTGAAGAAAATGAAAGAGCAGCATTATTATCATCAAGAATATTTGGAGTATCATCTACATCTCCTTGTTTTGTTTCAAGCTCAGATAAAAATGAAATAATTGAAATTGGTATTGACTTAGCTATAAAAAATTTCAAAAAAGGTAATTTTGCTATAAGATGTGATAGAAGTGGAATTCATCCATATAAGAGCAAGGATATTGAAATTGAATTAGGAAGAGAAATACTGAAAAGAATGAATAATTTAACTGTTAATTTAGATAATCCAGATCAAGTATTATACATAGAAATAAGAGATGAGAATGCTTATTTTTATTTTAATTTCATAAAAGGACCTGATGGATTTCCTATTGGAACACAAGAACCATTAATTGGAATTATAAATGAGAAAAAATCATCAGTAATATCATCTTGGTGTATTATGAGGAGAGGAGTACCAATTAAAGCCTTAGTAATTGAAATTAATGGAGAAATTCCTTATGAAGTAAAAAATAATTTAAAAAAATTATCAGAATGGATGAGAAAACTTGAAGTAATAGTTATACCAATTAAAGAAATTAATAATAAAAGAACTATTGAAATTTTATCTGCTATAAACTTAATAGAAAGAGAAAAAGTTGAAGGTGTTATTTCAAATATTAAAAATATAGAAATATTTAAAAAATTTTCAAAAAAGCCACCATTATTTCTTCCACTTTTAGGCTTGGATAATGAAATAATAGATGAATGGTCTAGATTTATTGGACTTGGACCTTATGAGGAGGAAAATGATATAATAGATCTTATAGAAATAAATATAAAAGATATTATTTCTAAAGCCTATAAAATTATTATTTAATAATTTGAATTCCTCTTATGCTTTCTTCTATTAATTCTTCTATCGGGATTTTCTTTTCTTCTTCTATCAATTCTTCTTCTCTTACTCTTGTTCTTGCCTTTATAGATGCTGCTCTACAACTTGATGTTGTTAACATTTTTGATATTCCCAATTTCTTTACTAATAATTCTACTTCAACTTTATTTACTCCTAATAATGGTCTTATTATAGGCATATCAATAACTTTATCATTAACTAATAAATTCCTAATTGTTTGACTTGCTTGTTCACCAATTATTTCACCAGTTACAATAAAATCACAATTATAAATTTTTGCAATTCTCTCAGCCTTTCTATACATCATTCTCTTACATAAAAGACATGATAAATTTCTTCTACATTTTTCAATTATTATGCTTAAATCTCTTCCATGTGGAGCTACAATAATTTCTCCATATTCATTTGTAATATTCATAATATACCTTATAATTTCAATTACTTTAGATTTATTTTCAATATCTATAAAAGGATAATTATCAAAATAAAGAAAAATAGGCTTCCATCCTTTTTTTATTCCAAAATAAGTTGCTATTGAAGAATCCATTCCACCAGATATTAAATAAATTGCTCTCATTAAAATTAAATTAAGTATAAATATTTTAATAATTTTTATTATTTTTATGAGTAAAATAGACGAATACGTAAGAATGTGTGAAGTATTACCATATAGGAAAATTCTAGTTGCTATTGATAATACTTTTAGATCTGCTAAGGCTTTATGTAGAGCAATAATGATAGCAAAAAAATTTAATTCAAAACTTATAATAATTCATGTAATTCCAAAGAAATTGCCATATGCTCAAAGCACAAAAATTGAGCCGTCAAAGGAAATTTATGAACATTTATTTAATGAAGGAAAAGAAATTTTAGATCATGCTAAGAAAATTGCTATGGATGCTGGTATTGATGCTGAAATAGTATTATTAGAAGGAGATATTGCAGAAGAAATTCTAAATTTTGTAAATAAAGAAGAAGATATTGATTTAATTGTAATTGGTAAGAAAGATAAAGAAATTACAAAATATTTAGGTAGTGTAAGTGAAAAAATAGCAAAAGAATCAAAAATTCCAGTTTTAATAGAATTTTAAATAAAATTTTTAATAAAATCATAAACTCGAAACTCTTTTTAACCCTTATTACACAAAAAGTTTAGAAGGTGGTTAATTTAATGAGTAAATTCGTAAAGAAATGGGAAGCAAAAGAAGAGAAAGTTAGTCCTCCATCAGGTCCATTAAAGCCCCATATAGAAAATGCCATAAGATTAATTCAAGCTCAAGCTCAAAGACTTGAATTTGCAAGTGCTAGACTTGCTGAAAAGGATAAAACTTTATTTTCAAAAATTGTTGATGCATTTACAAAACATGATAGACAAAAAGCAATAATTTATGCAAATGAACTTGCTGAAATAAGGAAATTAGAAAAAAAATTACTTCAAGTTAAGCTTGCATTAGAAACAATAGCATTAAGACTTACTACTGTTAGAGATTTTGGAGATTTCTTACATGTTGTTACTCCTGCAATATCAATAGTTAAAAGCATTCAACCCAGTGTACTACAAGTAGTCCCTGAGGCTGAAAAAGGATTCACAACATTAAGTGAATCATTATATAGTCTAGTAACAGAAGCAGGTGCTGGTGCAGGATTAAATGTATCCTTTGAAACTGCAAATGAAGAAGCTATGAAAATATTAAATGAAGCTGCAGTAGCTGCAGAACAGAAAATAAAAGAAAAGCTTCCAGAACTTCCAGAAGATGTAAAGGAAGAAGTGAAGATATAGTTATACATAAATTTCAACAATAGCATGTCTAATTTGCTTTATTCCTTTACAAGTCTTAATTTTATCAATTAGTTCCTTTATTTTTTTAACATTTCCTTTGACTGCTATTATTTCAAGACAATTTTTTTCATCTAAGTGAATATGTAATACTGAATTTATTACATCTCTATAATAATGTTGTAAATCAATTAGATCTTCACGTGTATCATGTTCATAGAAAATTGTAATAGCTCCTCCACATTCACGTAATTCTCTTTCCCATATATTTTCTGATAAGTAAATTCTCATTGCTTGTTGAATGGCTTTTGATCTATCAAGAGATAGATTTTTAATAAATTCATCAAATTCTTTAAATAGTTCATAATCTACAGAAACACTAAATCTCTTTACTCCCATTTTTTATCACATATAAATTTTGTTAGTAAAATTTATTAAGGATTTTCTTAAAATAAGCATTTTTATATGACAAATGAAATGACGATAATTGAAAAAATAATATTTGAAAAGATTGGAAAAATTACTTCACCTGGTGATATAGTAGTATTACCAATAGATACTGCAATGGCTCATGATGGAACAGCACCATTAATGATAAAAAGCTTTGAGGAAATGAATGCAAAAAAAGTATGGGATAGTAGTAAAGCAGTATTTGTAATAGATCATGTAGCTCCAAGCTCAAATGAGGGGACGTCAAGATTACATAAAATGATGAGAGATTTTGCAAAAAAACATGGAATAAAATTATATGATATTGGAGAAGGAATTTGTCATCAAATACTTCCTGAAAAAGGACATGTATTTCCTGGTGCAATAGTAGTAGGAGCAGATTCTCATACATGTACACATGGAGCTTTTACAGCATTTGCTACAGGAATTGGTTCAACAGAAATGGCTGCAGTATTTGCATCAGGAAAGCTTTGGTTTAAAGTACCTGAAAGCATTAGAATAAATGTAAATGGAAAACTTAAAGGTAATGTCATGTCAAAAGATTTAATATTGTATATAATAGGAGAAATAAAAGCAGATGGAGCTACTTATAAAGCTGTAGAATTCACTGGAAATACTATTAAGGAAATGAGTATGGAAAGTAGAATGGTAATGACAAATATGGTTGTTGAGATGGGAGGAAAAACAGGATTAATAGAAACAGATGAAAAAACAAAAGTCTTTCTAGAAGGAAGAGTAAATATTCCTTTTAAAGAAATAAAAGCAGATAAAAATGCAAAGTATTCTGATGAAATGGAAATAGAAGCAGAGAGAATTGAGCCAATGGTTTCTTGTCCACATTCAGTAGATAACGTAAAGCCAGTATCAGAAGTAGAAGGAATAGAAGTAGATCAAGTATTTATTGGTTCATGTACTAATGGTAGATTGGAAGATCTAAGAATAGTTGCAAAGGTATTAAGAAATAAAAAAGTAAAAACAAGAACAATAGTAATGCCAGCATCAAGAGAGGTTCTATTAAATGCAATTAAAGAAGGAATTATTGAAGAACTTATAAGAGCAGGATGTGTAGTAGGAGTACCTGGTTGTGGACCATGTGTAGGAAGTCATCATGGAATTCCTTCTCCAGGTGATGTTGTGGTTTCAACAACAAATAGAAACTTTAAAGGAAGAATGGGAATAGCTGATGCTTATATATACTTGGCTTCTCCACTTACAGCAGCATATGCTGCACTAAATGGAAAAATAACCATACCAGAGGTGATATTATGATAAAAGGAAGAATATGGAAGTTTGGAGATAATGTTTCAACAGATGATATAATTCCAGGAAAATATAAATTTAAAACAATAGATTTAAATGAATTATCAAAACATGTAATGGAGGGAATTGATCCAACATTTAGCTCAAAGGTTAAGCCAGGAGATATTATTGTAGCTGGAAAGAATTTTGGATGTGGTTCAAGTAGAGAACAAGCACCTTTGGTAATAAAGCATGCAGGTATATCAGCAGTAATAGCAAAATCTTTTGCTAGAATATTCTTTAGAAATGCTATAAATATTGGATTACCAGTAATTGAAGAAAAAGAATTATATGATAATGTTGAGACAGGAGATATAATTGAGATTTCACTTTCTGATGGAAAAATATATGCAAAAGGAAGAGTATTCAACTTTAAACCAATTCCTAGCTTCTTAATGAGAATATTAGAAGATGGAGGACTTGTAGAACATTATAAGAAAAAAGGAAAATTCATTTGGGAAGATAACTTTTTATAATTTTATTTTATATTTTTTATTAATGATAAGTTATTATGATTCATGGGCATTAGTTTATGATATAGTATATGGTAAATATAAAGAAGATATTGAATTCTATAAAAGAGAAGCAAAAAAAGCTGATGGAAAAGTATTGGAAGTAGGTTGTGGAACTGGGAGAGTTTATTTAGAATTACTAAAAGAAGGAATTGATATCTATGGTATTGATATTTCTAAGAGAATGCTAAAGGAACTAAAAAAGAAAGCAAAGAGTATGTCTCTTATTCCTAAAGTAAGAATAGGAGATATGAGAAACTTTAAATTTAAGGAAAAATTCTCATTAATTATTGTTCCTTTTAGAACTTTTTTATATAATTTAACTACAGAAGATCAATTAAAAACATTGAAAAATTTTAAGAGAAATTTAAAAGAAAATGGAAGAGTAATATTAAACTTCTTCTATCCTGATATAGAGAGAATGATGAGCTTTGGAAGAGAATCAGAAGAACTTATAGTTACTGATTTAGGAGAATATGTAGTAAGAGAAAAATCTTATTTTGTTGATGAAATTAATCAAATAATAGAAACATCAGTTATTGTTTATAAGCAAGGAGAATTATATTGGAAGGGATCTTATAGATTTGCCTTAATTTATAAAAGAGAATTTGAATTATTATTGAGACTTGCAGGATTTAGGAAATGGGAAGTTTATGGAGGTTTTGATTATAAGCCATTAACATCATATAAACAAGAAATGGTTTGGATAATAGAAAAATAAATATAATTGAGTTTAAAAATTGTTTATACTATGAAAAAAAACTGTAAGATTATTCTTACAGCCGATAGGACATTAATGAGTAATTATAATACTTCATTATTTTATGGTTTTATTTCTACAGCTCCAAGAGGTATATTATTTTCTGAGTTATTATTTAAAGCTACATTTAGTAATCCAATAGTTGATGAAAATGGAGTAGCATTATTAGCTCCTCAAGGACTTAGAAGAATAGAATCTGCTCTTATCAATTCTAATATAGTTAATAGAGAAGAAGTTGTAGTAACAACACTAGAAAATATTCCAAGGTTTTTATCTGATAATACAAAAATAATTGGTATAACAGTTTTTGATCCATTTGGAAAAGGTCCTGCATCAACAACAATGAGTGGCCCGTATGGAATTGTTCATAGAGAATCATTTAATACTTATTATTTTAGGAGATTAATTACATCTAGCATAATTAAAAATGCTAGAAAAAAAGGAGTTAAAATTGTTATAGGTGGACCAGGAGCATGGCAAATTGGATATGAAGAAATGAAAAAATTTGGAATTGATGTAGTAGTGGAAGGAGAAGGAGAAATAGTTTTTCCAAAAATTGTAAAACAAATTTTTGAAAATTCATTAGAATATCCAATAAGAATCATGCCAAAATATGATGAAATACCATCAGAAGAAGAAATTCCTCCTCTATTAGGAGGAACAATAGGAGGATTAGTAGAAGTATCAAGAGGATGTGGAAGAGGATGTAAATTCTGTGCACCAACACTAAGAAGACTCAGACATAGAAAAATCAGTGATATAATCAAGGATATAGAAACTAATATAAGATTTGGTCAAAGAAATGTTTGCCTACATGCAGAAGATGTATTAAGGTATGGAACTTTTTCATTAATACCAGATCATAATAAAGTAGTAGAGTTGTTTAGAAGTGTTAAATCTGTTCCTGGCTTAAATAATGTAAGTATAAGTCATGCGGAATTAGCATCTATAGCTGTATCTCCATCAACTGTAGAAAAAATCTCTGAAATTTTAGAATTAGATAGACATCACTGGCTTGGTTTTCAAACTGGTATTGAAACTGGAAGTAAAAATTTAATTGAAAAATATATGCATAATAAACCAGCACCATTTAAGCCAAGTGAATGGAAAGATGTTGTTGTAAATGCTTTTTCCATATGTGATGAATATAATTGGATTCCAGCTGCAACATTAATAGTCAATTTGCCAGGGGAAACAGAAGATGATATTATACAAACAATAGAATTAGTTGAAGATTTAAAGCCATATCGTAGTTTCTTATGTCCACTACTATATGTTTCATTTGATGGAAGTAGTAAGTCAATGAGGTTTATTGAAGATGCAAAGCCATATCATTTTGAATTATATAAAGCGATCTGGAGACATGATATGAAATGGTTGGAAGAATTAGCAAATGATTATTCTAAAAATAACAATCCTATTGTAAAAATGACTTTGAGAATGGTTGTGAAAATGATTACTACATATTTAAATAAAAAAGTAGAAAAATTCTTATCCACTACAATTATTCAAAAGTATTAATTTTTCATGGAAAAATATTTATTAAAAATCTAAGAAAAATAATTATTCATAAAGGAAGGGATTTTATTTGAAGAAATATAAGATTGCAGTAATACATGGAGATGGAATAGGACCAGAAGTAATGGAGGCAACATTATATGTTTTAAATAATTTAGGATTAAATTTTGAGTTTATACCTGTAGAAGCAGGATTAAATGCATGGAAAAAATATAAAAATCCATTACCAGAGGAAACCATTGACATTATAAGAAGAACAGATGCATGTTTAAAAGGACCAACTCAAACTCCACCAGGTCCTGAAACATTTAAAAGTCCAACAGTTACACTTAGAAAATTATTTGATCTATATGCTAATATAAGACCATTTAAAAGTAGGCCAGGAGTACCATCTATTCATAAAAATGTTAATATGATTATTGTAAGAGAGAATACTGAAGAACTTTATAGTGGAATAGAATATATTATTGGTGAAAATTCCATAGCCATAAGAGTTATTACTAAAAAAGCAAGTGAAAGAATTGCAAGATTTGCTTTTAATTTAGCAAGAAAAGAAGGCTATAAAAAAGTTACAATTGTTCATAAGGCTAATGTATTGAAAATAACTGATGGTTTCTTTAGAAATATATGTCTTGAAGTATCAAAAGAATTTCCAGATATAATAACTGAGGAAATGATTGTAGATTCTGCTGCCATGAAAATTGTAATGAATCCAATTGATTTCAATATTATTGTTACTACTAATCTATTTGGAGATATATTATCTGATGTTGCAGCTGGTGTAACTGGAGGATTAGGATTAGCCCCAAGTGCAAATATTGGTGATAAATATGCTCTATTTGAGGCAGTACATGGAAGTGCACCAGATATTGCAGGAAAAGGAATTGCCAATCCTTCAGCTTTAATTCTTTCTTCAGCTATGATGTTAAAATATCTTGGAGAGGAAAAAATAGGAAAAATAATAGAGAATGCTATTGATAATGTGCTTTCAGAAGGAAAATATTTAACAAAAGATTTAGGTGGAAATACAAAAACAATGGAATTTGCTAAAGCAGTAGTAGAAAAAATAAAAGAGTTATTTTAATATTTTCTTTATAATTTCCTTTGTAATTTCATCTGTTGTAGCATTTCCTCCAAGATCTCTTGTTAATACTTTTCCTTCTGATAAAACCTTAGTGATAGCATTTTCAATAATACTTCCTGCTTCTTTTTCTCCAAGATATTCTAGCATCATTTTTGCAGATAATATCATAGAAATTGGATTTGCTATTTTCTTACCTGCAATATCTGGAGCAGAGCCATGAATTGGTTCAAATAAAGCATATTTATCACCAATGTTTGCTCCTGGTGCTAGTCCAAGACTACCACATACTTGAGCAGCTTCATCAGATAATATATCTCCAAATAGATTAGTAGTAACAATAACATCAAAATCTTGAGGTCTTCTTATTAAATGCATTGCTGTAGCATCTACATAAAGTTCTTCACATTTAACTTCTGGAAATTTTTTACTAACTTCAAGACATATATTTCTAAATAGTCCATCTGTAACCCTTAGTACATTAGCTTTATGAACAATTGTAACTTTTTTCCTTCTTGACATAGCATATTTAAATGCCATTTCAGCAATTCTTTGACATCCTTTTTTAGTTATTACTCTTAATGCTATGGCATCATCTCCAATATTGAATTCATAACCTTTGTAAAGATCTTCAGTATTTTCTCTTACAATTAGCATATCTATATCAGGTCTTAATGCTGGAACTCCTGGATATGATTTTGCAGGTCTTAGATTGGCATATAGATCAAATAGCAATCTTAGCTTTACTATAACATCTGCTGCACTTTCTCCAACTGGTCCTTTTAAGCATACACCTGTTTTTCTTATAATATCAATACTTTCCTCTGGTAGAGCAGTACCTCTTCTTCTTAAGCATTCATCTCCACCTTCTATTTCAATAAAATCTAATTTAAAACTTGAAATTTCTTCTAATGCTGATAATACCTTTAAAGTAGCTTCAGTTATTTCAGGTCCTATTCCATCTCCTTTCATTAGTGCAATTTTATATTTCTTCAATCATTATCACTTCCAAATTTTCTTTTAAGAGTTTGCAATAATCCTCCATCTTTTAGAATTTCTAATAAAAATTTTGGATATTTTTCTATCATTAGTCTTTCTCCATTTTCTCTTTCAATATATCCATTTTCAAGATCTATTAGAATTACTTCATTTTCCTTAATTACATCTCTTGCTTTATCAGAAATGATTACTGGTAATCCAATATTTATAGCATTTCTAAAGAATATTCTAGCAAAAGATTTTGCTATTACTGCTGATATACCTGCAGCTTTTATTGCTAATGGTGCATGTTCTCTACTTGAACCACATCCAAAATTCTTTCCAGCTACAATAATATCTCCTGGCTTAACCTTAGTATAAAAAGACTCTATTATGTTTTCAAATACATGTTTTGCTAATTCCTTAGGATCTGTAATTACTAAGTACTTTCCAGGGATTATTAAATCAGTATCAATATTATCTCCAAATAACCATACTCTTCCTTTAAATATCATATTAGACACCTACATATTTTAATGGATCTGTTAATTTTCCTTCTATTGCAGTAACAGCTGCAGTTTGAGGTGAAACTAAGTATATTTTTGCTTTTGGACTTCCCATTCTTCCTATGAAATTTCTATTAGAAGTACTTACACAAACTTCGTCATCAGCTAATATTCCCATATGACCACCTAGGCATGGACCACAATTAGGATTACAGACTACAGCTCCTGCTTCTAAAAATATTCTGATATAACCTCTTTTCTCAGCTTCTAAGTAGACTTTAGGTGATGCTGGAATTATTATTGTTCTTGTTTTTACTTTTCTTCCTTTTAATATCTTAGCAACAGCTTCGAGATCTTCCAATCTACCATTAGTACATGAGCCAATAAATACTTGATCTACTTCTATTCCTTCTACTTCTGATACTGGCTTTACATTATCTACTGAATGTGGAAGTGCTACCTGTGGTAATAATTCATCTAAATAAACTTCTATCTCATCAATATATTCAGCGTCATTATCACTTCTAATATTTCCATAGCTACTAGGTACATTGGTATATTCAAAGGTTTTCTCATCAGGATTTATAATTCCTGTTTTTGCACCCATTTCTATAGCCATATTACAAATTGTTAATCTGCTGTCAATACTCAATTTACTTACATCACCAGTAAATTCAGCAGCACAATATAAAGCACCATCTACTCCCATTTTTCCAATAATGTATAGTATTATATCTTTAGCAGAAACCCCATTCCTTAAATTACCTTTTAATTCAAATTTTATGCTTTCAGGTACTCTAAACCAAAGTTCTCCTGTAAGAACTACTGCAGCCATTTCTGTTGAACCAATTCCTGTAGCAAATGCCCCTAATGCTCCTAATGTACATGTATGAGAATCTGCTCCTACTACTAACATTCCTGGCTTTACATATTCCTCTGCTAATACCTGATGACATATTCCTTGATTGCCAACATCATGTAATTTTATTTTATATTTTTTAGCATAAGCTCTAAGGATTTTATGAAGCTCTGCTGTTGTTATAGAATTTGCTGGAACTTGATGATCAAATATAATTACTATTTTATTTGGATCCCATGGCTTATCATATCCTACTTCTTTTAATACATTTAATGTAAGTGGGCCTGTTAAATCATGAAACATTGCCAAATCTATTTTTCCAATAATATATTCACCAGGCTCTACTTTGTCTTTACCTGCAGCTTTTGCTAGGATTTTTTCAGATATTGTCATTCCCATTTATATCACTTCTTATTATTTTTATAAGTTATTTAAAAACTATTTCTTTGCTAATTTTAATGCATACTCAATAATTTTCCCTGGTATATCTATTCCAGTAGCAGACATGGCTCCTTTAAATTCTACAGTAGCATTCACTTCATGGATAACAATTCCATTTTTACTTTCCATAGCATCTATTCCTAATACTCCTCCACCAATAATTTCTGATGTTTTTAATATTATTTCCTTCATATCCTCAGTTAAATTGCAGACTTCAGCTCTTCCACCTCTTGCTATATTTGTCCTCCAGTCTTCAGGTGAAGAATACCTGTATATAGAAGCAATAATTTCATTATCTATAACAATACATCTTATATCTCTTGGAGGTCTTTCTATCATTTCTTGTATATAATAAATTTGATATAATGGATTATTAATTTCCTCTCTATGTTCTAATATGACTTGAGCTATATCCTTATCCTTTACTTGAGCTATTAATCTTCCCCAACTTCCAAATACTGGCTTAATTACAGCTGGAAATCCAATTTCTTCAATGGCCTTTAATGCTTCTTCCTTTGTAAAAGCTATTATTGTTTTTGGTGTTGGAATTCCATTTTTTGCTAATAAAATACTTGTTAGCATTTTATTTCCACAAATACTCATGATAGAGTATGGATTAATGACTCTAATTCCCTTTCCTTCAAGTATAGCAGTTAAATGAAGGCCACGAAAATAGCTTACACATCTTTCTATTGCAATATCTCCAAAAATTTCCTTATCTTTATTAGGATCTGTAATTACTAAATGAAGATCTTTTACATCTATTGGTCTTAGCTCAATACCTTTTTTTTCAGCAGTATTAATAATAAGTTTTTCCTCAGTTCTAATCCTATCGTAAAGTAAAGAAAGAATAGGCAATTATTCTCCCCAATCTTCACCCTCACTTTCTGCTACTACAAGCTCATAAGTTCCATCTGCTTTCTTTTTTACTTCTAAATCTACTCCACAATCTTCACAACTTATTATTTCTCCTTCAATTACATCTTCTAATTCAATTTCACAATCACATTCTGGACATTTTAATTTTATCTTCATTATAATCCCCTTTCAAAGTCTAGATAATTTAAGCTTATAAATTTTTCTTTTTATAACAATATAATCTTATAATTTTTAAGATTACATTTTAAAAATATTTAATACTATATAATTATTCTTTTTGAATTCTTAAAATTTTTTCATTTAATTTATTTAAAAAATCATAAAAGTATTCCTTTGGGATTCTAGCACCTACAGCTTTTTTATGTCCACCTCCACTTCCACCTAATTCTTCTGCTATTTCCATTACTATTTCATTTAATTTTATATACTCAAAAGGAGTTCTAAGACTCATATCTATAAAATTTTTTCTATTTTCAGCTCCAATACCTACTATAGAATTTGTTATAGCTCTTGCATAAATTGCTGATTTTCCAAGAGACCATTCAATATCTAATGTATAAGCAATTTTTCCTATGGTTTTTACTTCCTTTTCTATAATTTTTCTCATTTCTTCTTCTTTTGAAGCCTCTTTTATAGCTCTTTTAACAATTTCCTCATTATCACTTGGTAATTTATTTTCTGATAGGTATTTTACTAATTCTCTTTTCATATCATAATCTCTTCCCATTGATTCTATAGCTGCTATAAGCAAACCACTTTCAAGATAGAGAGTTCTTTTATCCCAATATTCTAATAATTTTTCAATATTGGGAGTTCTATCTAAATAGTCACCTATAGCACCATATATGGCAATTCTTCCCATTTCCATATTCAAATAATCCTTAAATTTCATGAATGTAAGCTCAGAAGCACTTGATGATAATGAATGAAATAATTCTCCATAAAATAAATTTGGATTAAAATTTTTTGGAAGTGGGTGATGATCAATATAAATTATTTTATTACCATTTTCATGAATTCTTCTTAATTCTTTTAATATGTTATCTAATTCTCTTGAAGATAATGCAATATCTAATACTAATAAATCTCCATCTACTTGTTCTAAATCACTAGCTAATCCAACTGGATGAGAAAAAAAGATATTAGCATTCTTAAATATAGAAAAAGCAATAGCACAAGAACATATTCCATCGCAATCTGCATGTGCTAAGATCCATTTCATTTTAATACCTCATATTGCTCTAAAGTTTTCAGCCCATAGTTCATATGCTTTTATCATTTCCTTTGTAACACTTGGTTTTCTTTGAGAAATAACAATCTTAAAATCCTCCATTGTAATTGGTCTAGGCTTGGCATTTTTATCTAAATATCTTCCAGATTCAAATAATTCACTTACTACTCTCAATTGAACAGCTTGACAAACATCTCTTATATCACTACCTGAATATCCTTCAGATAATCTTGCTATTTCATTTAAGTCAACATCCTTCATGATAAGTTTTTGTGTATATAATTGATATATTTTAAGCCTGGTTTCAAAATCTGGTAAAGGAACATAAATTCTCTTTTGAAATCTTCTTATAAAGCCCCAATCTAAAGTCCATGGTTTATTTGTTGCACCAATTACATATATAGACCAATTTTTTCCCTTATCCATAATTCCATCTGTTTCTTTTAAAAATTGATTTCTTACTCTTACTTCACCACCTACTTCATTATATCTTACACCTAATAGAGAATCAATTTCATCAATAAATATTATTGCAGCTCCATGTTTCATTGATGCTTCTCTTGCAGATTTAAATAATCTTGCTACATTTTTCTCAGCTTCACCTAGCCATTTTGACATAATAGAAGTTGCATCTACAGAAAAAAATGCTGCATCAATTTCTGTTGCTACAGCTGCAGCTATCAGAGTTTTTCCACAGCCAGGAGGACCATATAAAAGAATTCCTCTTGGAAATCCCAGTGGAAATAAATCTGGTCTCTTTGATGGATATACAATAGCTTCTCTAATTGCTTTTTTTACTTCTTCTAATCCTGCAATATCCTCCCATTTTACATTTGGTTTTTCAGTAACAAGTATATCTTCAAAAGCTGATTTACTTTCAGTTTTTGTTTCTTCTTTTGTTTCTTCCTCTGGGATTTCTCCTCTCAATATCTTTATTCTTTCTTGATACATTTTTGCCCTTTGAATATATATCTTATTTAATTCATAATTTGGATAAAGATTTACTAATTTTAGAAAAGCATCAATTGCTTTTTGATAATATGTTATGGCTAATCCTTTAGCTCCTTGTTGATCTAAACGAGTTGCTTCTTTTGCATATTTTATAGCAAGAGATTCTAATTCATTCGCAGCCATAAATGCCATTTAAAGCCTCCTCAGCTACTAATATTCTTATTAATCCCTTATTTGATAATTTTTCTATTGTCCTTAATATTTCTTCTTTTGGAATTTTTGTAATCTTACAAAATTCATTTATATCAAATTCTCCATTTTTTCTTTTCACATAATCTATAAGATATTTATCAATTTTATTATTCAAATTAGTTGGTGGTATTGGTATATTTTCTTTAAGTCTTTCTTCTAATAATTCAGAAGCTTCTTTAATTATATTATTACATTCTGATGATCTTACAATAGGTTGTTCTATTTCTCTTATTCCTGTATTAATAGTAAGATCTTGAGCAATATTATTTATAATATCTAAATTACTTGATAATTCAGGCATAATTTTATTTACTTCTATTATTACATCTTTAATGGCATTTAATGTTTGATTTAATTGTGAAAATACTATTTCTATTTCCTTAATAGTTTCTAATCTGAGAATAATTTGCTCATGTATTAATATACTTTTATTAATATTCTTTATTAGTTTTCTTATTTCTGCTAATTCATTTGCATATATTTTTGCTCTAATTAAATTATTTTGTTTTATAAATGATACAATATAATTGAATAATATTTTTTCTTTATTTTTTATTTTAATATTTAAAAATTCTAATTTCTTTTTTTGTTGAAATAATATAGTAATAGCATTATCAATTCTATTCTCAAGAGGTGGGGTATGCTTAAAAAATTTGAAAATATCCCCCACCTCTTGAATTTAAAAAAAATTAAAAGCCTGTTTTTTCGCCAACACCTGTTGGAAGTTCTGGGAATTTCTCTTTGAATTTCTGTTCTGCAATAGCTGCAGCTTCATTAAGTATTTTCATTGCATCTTCATTTGCAGTTTCAAAGTTTAAGCTGAGACCTGCAGTTTGTCCTGCATCAACTAATATTGAGCTTAATATTGTACTTATATCGCCAAGTTCTTTTTCTGCTTCTGGTAATAATGTAGATATTCCAGTCTTAACATTCTTTATTACTCCCATGGCAGGTGCTAATGTAGCTACTATATCTCCAAGTTCTGTTACTGTACTAAGTCTCATAACAATTTGTTCTAATGCCATTCTAGATTGCATTAAAACCTTGGACATTTTTCTTATTTCTGCTAATTCATTTGCATATATTTTTGCTCTATCCATATCATGTCTTGAATAAGCATCAACTATTTTACTAAAAATTGTTCTATCTCTTTCCTGGAATTTTTGATTTGCAATATCAAGCTTTTGAATTTGTAATTGTAATGCTCTTATAGCAGCATCAAGTCTTGGTTTTAAAGGACCTGGTGGTCTTATGGTTTCTTTTACTCTTGTAGCTAAACCAGGAGTCTCTTTTGGCTCCCATTTCTCTACGAATTTACTCAATATTATCACCCTAGCATTTTTTAGAGGCTAAGCTTTATAAGAGCTGTGTGACTGTTTAATTCTGTAACCAAAGTTAATGTCACTCTGGTGACAATTATTGAAGTTACAAGATCTAATTTATGCTCTTAATAAGTTAGGATTAAGTGAATATGAATCTAAAGTGTATATAACTTTAGTTCAATTAGGAGTTTGTGGAATAAAAGAAATTGCTGCTCATAGTAAAGTACCAAGAACAAAAATTTATCCAGTATTAAAAAGCTTAGAGAAAAGAGGATTAGTAACAATTATACCAGGAAAGCCAAGAAAAGCTAAAGCTTTAACTCCTAGTAATTCTTTATTTGAACAAATAAAAGAGTTAGAAGAAAATTTAAATATAATGAAAAATGCAGTAATAGAACTTCAAAAAATTTATGAGTCTTTATCAAAAAAGGATAAATTTGAAGAACAAAAATACTGGATTATAAAGGGAAATGATGATATTGTAAAGCGTATAAATGAGATTATAATAAGTGCTTCTGAATATGTTTATTTTGTACTCAATAATGATGGATTAGATATAATATTAAATAAATGTTATAATGCTATAGATAATATTTCAAAATCTGGAATAAATGTAAAGATATTTACAAATTCAAATTCTCTTATGATAAATAAACTATCAGAATTAGTTGAAGTGAAATATGTATCAAATATATCTGATAATAATTTCATATTAGTTGATGGTAAGGATTTCATTATATTTAATAAAAATATGAAACAATTTATAGCTGAGCACTTAAATGATCCACATATTTGTAATATTATTAATCAAGTTTTAAATCAAATTGATAAACAAGCAATTGATTTTTCTATGTCCTTATTAATTCAACAATTACCAAATTTTAAAAAATCATTTATTGATGAACATAGAAACTTCATACTTCCTATTTTCTTTTATGTACTTATGGAAACAATTTCAAAGAAAGGAGAAAATATTTTTAATTTTTTAGCAGAATTAGGAAAGAAAATAATAAATAAAATAGAACCATTTCCTATATTACCAAACATACAAGAAACTCTTGATTTATTAGGCTATCTATATCTAATAGATGAAGGGATAGAGGCAAAATTCACATGGGATGAAAAATATTTATTATGTGATTATTCAGGAAACTTACCAGAATCTTATAGAATGGCCTATGAATATGGATTATCTATTTCACCATCCATATGGAGTATTTGTTTATTAGGATTAATGAATATTTTTGGCTATTCTTTAGTACGTGAAGAAGAAGAATTTAATTCAAATCATTGGCATATAAAATATAAATTAATAGGTAAATCAGTATCACATATACCAACAGCCATGACTGATATTCTTCCTGCCTAAAGAATTCCATTTAGGATGATCATGAAAATAAATTTATAAGCTTTTTTATTCATCTTGAAAAACAAGGATTTCACTTTATAATCCTAAGGATTTTATTATTCAAGTAGTTTTTTACCTCATATAGTGATTTGGAGATTATATTATAAAGATAATTAATTTATGAAAATTACTTGAAAATTTAAAATTTTTTAATTCTTATTAAAGTATAAAATAAAAATTAATCTGTTGCATATGCCCATACTACTACTATTATTACAGTTGTTACAGCACCTGCAATACCTGCAATAATCCAATCAATACCTGATAATAATGGAAGATATCTTTCTATCCAAATGGCTAGATTTTTTCCCATATAATATGCTGCAACTCCTAAAAAGAAGCCAATTATTGCAAAGGCAGATAATAGAGCTTTTCTTCCCATATAATCCCCCTCAAATACTTATAAATTAGAGAATATAAAATTTACTATATGCTAAATTTGAGAAAGGATTTTCCTATTTTAGAAAATAATTATATATACTTAGATTCTGCTGCTACAAGTCTTACTCCTAATTGTGTAATAGAGGCTATGTTAGAATACTATAATAATTTTAGAGCAAATATAGGAAGAAGTATTTATAAAATAGCAAATAAAGCATTAGAAGCTTATGAAGAAGCAAGAAATAATATAGCAAAACTAATCAATGCAAAATCTAATGAAATAATATTTGTTAGGAATACTACAGAAGCAATAAATATTATAGCAAATGGTTTAGAATTCAATAAAGAAAATAATATTGTAACAACTATATTAGAACATCATTCTAATTATTTGCCATGGATTAAGATAAATATTCCTGTAAGAATAATCATGTGTGATAATGAAGGAGAAATCTCAGATTTTTCACTTATTGATAAAAATACAAAAATTGTAGCAATTACTCATGTATCAAATGTTTTAGGTGTAAAAACACCAATAAAAGAAATAATAAAAATAGCACATGAAAATAATGCTTTTGTTTTAGTAGATGGTGCACAATCAGTACCTCATATGAAGATAGATGTTAAAGAATTAGATTGTGATTTTATGGCATTTTCAGGACATAAAATGTGTGGTCCAACTGGTATTGGTGTATTATATATAAAAGAGGAATTACAAGAGATTATTCCTCCACTTATTTTAGGTGGAGGAATAATTGAAGATGTTGATATAAATTCCTTTATTTTAAGAAAAGGACCTGAAAAATATGAGGCAGGAACACCTGCAATTGCAGAGGCTATAGGATTAGGAGAAGCTGCATTGTATCTTATGAAGATAGGAATGAATAATATAGAAGAACATGAAAAATATTTGACTAGAAAATTATTAGAGAAATTAAATGAAATTGATGATGTAATAATATATGGACCTAAGGATCCAAGTAAAAGAACTGGTATTGTATCTTTTAATATCAGAGGGATGGATCCAAATGATGTAGCAGAAAAATTAGATAAAATAGCTAATATAATGGTAAGATCTGGTTTTCACTGTGCTATTCCCTTGCATAAATACATATTAAAGGCTTATGAGGGCACTGTTCGTGCCTCATTATATTTATACAATAATATTGATGAAATAGAAATATTCATTGAAACGATAAGAAAAATAATTAATGGAAAGCTTAATAAAAATAAAAGTCAATAATTAATTATGATTACTTGGTTTGATGATATTGAAATCCCAGAAGATGATATTAAATTAATAGAGGAATGGATTGAAAATAATAAAGAGGAAATTCATGAGATTTATCATTTTATATATGATCATGAAATGGAAGGAACAAAAATAATATATGGTAAGGAAATTAAAGATGAGGAAGGAAATACTATAATAGTATCTTATGAATTATATTTGTTATGTAATATAATATTTATAATTAAAAGCGAGGAAAAACAAATAGTAAATACCAATGAAATAATAAAAAATGTTATTAAATTAGGAATATTAGAAATTCCAACATTTGATAATTGTTCATGCTGTTCAAAAAAAATATCTAGGTGATAAATAATAATTTTATTATGAAAAGACCGAGAGAATTATACTTAATTATTTTATTACAAGTAATTTTTGTTGTCTATGATCTCTTTAATCCTTTCTTACTTGGTAGATATATTTATTATACTGAATGGGATTTCTTAATGGCTTATTTACTTGCTTTTCTTGATTTTATTTTAATAATTGGATTCTTAAGAGGATCAAGATGGGCCTGGTTCTTTGGAATTGTTTATAGTGGAATCAATATCATAAACTATGTATTCTCTTATATTTCTAATCCCATATTGTTATACTTGATTTTATTTATAATGAGATTAATTGTTATATTATGGCTTAGAGGTGAAAGTGTAAGAAGATATTTCCAAATAATTCCATAATTATTTTATAAGTGGAAATACTTCTTCTTTTATATAATTTAGAAATTCTTTTGGTTCTATTTTACTAAAACAAGTAATTACACAATCTCTTGTTATACCTACTATAATTCCAAATTTTTTTGATTTGAATACTATATACCAAATATTACCATGAGATAAATACTCATTATATAAATTAGTATTTAAAAGCTGAGAGCCATAAAGTGATAATTTTTCAATATTTGGAATATCTACATTATCAAAGAAAATTACTTTTGTATCTTCTGGGTTAGCTTCATGAAAACTTCTCAATGTTTCAGAAGGAATTTCTGCCTCAATAATACTCCCAATATTAATAAATAATATTTTGCTCAATTGATTAGCTATATTATTAGCCAATCTCTTTTTTTCAAGAATAACTAGAAAGATCTTATTGTTATAAATTTGAAATAAGAAAGGTGCTTCTATGGTTTTTATTATGGTTTTTTCTCCTTCTCTATGATAAAAAGTAATAGGAATATCTTGAGAAAATAGACCTTCAATATAATCAGTTCCAAGCTTTAAGTTTTCTATTTCTGTAATAAGTTTTCCTTCTTCTATTTCTTCTTCTTTTCTAAATCCTTTTAATTTCTCTGATATTGTTATCAAGTCTACTTCTTCTCTTATTTTAAATATTTTAGCTGATAATACCATTCTTACACCAATAATTTCTATAATGTAATGAATTAAAAATCTTTTTTTATTGTTTAAGATTAATTTATAAATATTTTTTTATTTTTTCTTTTGAAGGGACAAAAATGGGAAATCTAGCAATACTTGAAGTTATTCTTGAAAACTTTATGTCATATGAGTATGCTAGAATACCATTAAAAAGAGGATTAAATCTAATATGTGGTCCAAATGGTGCAGGAAAATCTTCTATATTACTTGGTATTTCTGTAGCAATTGGATTGAGTTATACTGAAAGATCAAAGAAATTATCAGATTTGATAAGAAGAGGAAAAGATACTGCTAGAGTTACAATTTTACTTGATAATAGTAAAATGAATGGAAAACGCCCCATTCCATATATAAATAATGATATTGTCTCTATTTCTCGATATTTAAAGAAAGATGGAAGATATTGGTTTGAAGTAAATGGTAGGGAATTTAGTAAATTTGATGTTGCTAGAATTTTCAAGAATATTGGAATTAATCCTGATAATATGTTAATAATAATGCATCAAAATATGATTGAGGAATTTGCTATTATTCCTCCTGAAGAAAAACTTAGAATGGTTGAAGAAGCTGTAGGATTTTCTAAATATAGAGAAGCAATAAAGGAAATAGAAGATAGACTTAAAAGAATTATAGGAGAAGAAGAAACAACATCAAATTTGTTAACAAATGCTGAACAAACATTAAACTATTGGAGAAATAAATATGAAAAATATCTTGAAAAAAAGAAATTATTAGAAAGAAAATCATATCTAGAAAGAGAATTAATATGGGCTCAAATAATAAAATATGAAAATACTATTGCCCAAATAGAAGATAAAATAAGACTTAAAAATTCTCAATTAGAATCTATAAAAAATGAAATAATGAAAAAAGAAAAAGAATCCATAAGCTTATGGAATGAATATCTATCTCTTAAGGAAAAATTTAGAAAAGTAATTTCAGAGAATAATTTAAAAGAAATAGGATTGATAAATGAAGAATTAGATAAAATAATAAAGGATTATGTAAATGTAAGAGTTGATAGTGCAATATTGAAATATAAAAAAGAAGAAATTGAAGAAGAATTAAAAGAATTAAATTCTTCAATTAATGAGACAAAAAAAGCTCTTTTTGAAATTGAAAGTAAAATTGATAAGGAGAAAATAGGAGAAAGAATAAAAACAGATAGAACAATTTCTGAAATATCTGATGAAATAAAAATTGTAAATGCTCATTTATTATCTCTTGAAGAAATACCTGATGATACTCCTCTATTATATCAAAAATATTTAGAGACTTATAATGAATTAAAACAAAAAATAGAAAGTATTAGTGAAAATAGAAAAAAACTATTAGAAGAAATTGAAGAAAGAAAGAAAGTATGGAGGAAAGTAATGGAAGATTTAATAGAAGAAATTAATCCTATTTATAAATCAATTTTAGCTAATGTTGGTGGTATTGGAAATATAAGAATTTCTAATATAGATGATTATGAAAAAGCTGGAATTGAAATAACTGTTGGTTTTAGAGGAGCAACTCCTGTGCTATTGGGAGAATATTCTCAAAGTGGTGGAGAAAGAACTGTTGCAACAATGGCTTTTCTACTTGCACTTCAACACCATTTGAAATCACCTATAAGAGCAGTAGATGAATTTGATGTACATATGGATCCAAAAAATCGTGAAATTATGATGAATATGATATTTTCTTTTGTAAATGAAAATCCAGATGTTCAATTTATTGTTATAACTCCAAGTCAAATAAGTATTGTAAATAATTTAGTTAATATCATATTAGTTCAAAATACCAATGGAAGATCAGAGGTGATCAAAACTGTCATATGAAGAAATTTTAAAGATCATAAATTTATGTCAAACTATTAGAACAAAAGGTGCAGATCCCTTTATTATTGATATTCCGCAAAAACTTCAAGTTTTAAGAAAATTATTACCAAAATTAAAATCTATAGAAGAATTAATTATGGATTCTGAGGCATTAAAGGAGATATCATTTATATTAGAGCTTCAAAATGACTGGATTAAAAGAAAAGCATTGGGTTTATTTATTGATCCTTTTATTATTGAATCTAAAATAAAAATAATGAAGAAAGAAGAATTAGCTTCAATATTTTTATCATCATGGCATCCAATAGCATATATTGAACAAATAACTATTAAGAAATTAATAAATGCATTAGATTATTGGAAGGTTTTAACTCCATTATCACAGAGATTAAAAGAATTAGAATCTGCTAAGGAATTGAAAGAAAGAATAATGAAAGTATCAGAATTAATAAATTTAAGAATTATATCTGATAGAAAATTCAATGAAGAGATTAATAAAATGAAGGAAGAAATTAAGAATTTAAAAAAACCTATTGATTATTGGGATTTCATTATGAGGGATAGTTATGAAGAAACAATTTTCAGAGCATATTTATTAAGTTTTATAATTTCAGAAGGGTTTGTAAAACTTATTATAAATCCATTAGAGGAAAAAATATTGATAGAATTATGTGACAATAAAGAAATTAAAAAAGAATCAAAATCTTTCCCTATTGTTATTAATTATGAAATATGGAAAGAGAAAAGGGATGGAAAATGAGCGAAGAAGCCATATTATCAAGAAAATTAAGAAAAGCCTTACAATTACTATTATTTCAACATCATCGTTTACCAGGTGCAAAAGGATGGGAATTAAGAAAAGCTTTAGGAAAAGATTATTTGAATATTATAAGGATTTTAAATAAGAAATTAGAGGATTTAGGTCTTGAAATAAAAATTATTCATGAGTCAAAAGAAGAAGAGGATTTAGATAAAGCAAGATTCTATATCGTATTTAAATCTATATCAGAGGAATTATCAAGCTGGAGAATAGATACACTTGCAATATTAGCTGTTAGTATAGCATATATTGCTACAAAAAATTCTGTAAAAAAACAAGAATTGCAAGAATTATTAAAAGAAAAATTTCCAGATTGGAAAATAGATCAAGAACTTAATATGTTTATAAGAAGAGGATATTTAGAAGAAAAAGATGAAAATTTATACATTGGATGGAGAACAAAAGCTGAAGTTGATATTAAAAAGTTAATAGAATCCATCGCTGGTTATAATATAAGTTAAATTGATAAAATTTATTAAATTGTAATAGAAAATATTGTATTTTATGGATAATAAAATTTATGATATTATAATAATTGGTGGTGGACCTGCAGGAATATCTGCTGCTATTTATTCAAAAAGAAAGAAATTAGATACATTAGTTATAACTATGGATATTGGAGGAGGATTATTAGTAAGTGGACATATAGAAAATTATCCTGGATTTATTGGTAAAAATAGTTATGAATTAGTAGAAATACTTGAAAAGCAACTTAAAGCTTTAGATGTAGAAATTAAATATAGTGAAGTAAAAAGAATAGAAAAAGAAGGAGAAATATTTAAAGTAATGGCTAATGAAGAAGAATACTTAGCTAAGGCTATAATTGCTTGTAGTGGAAGCATCCCAAGGAAATTAAATGTTCCAGGAGAAGATAAACTAATTGGAAGAGGAGTAAGCTATTGTGCTATTTGTGATGCTCCTTTTTCTAAAAATAAAATTGCTGCTATTATTGGTGGTGGAAATTCTGCATTTCAAGCCTTAGAATCTGTTTCAAAGTATGCAAAAAAAGCTTATTTAATACATAGAAGTGATAAATTTAGAGCAGATCCAGTATTAATAGATATTGCTAAAAGCTTGAGTAATGTAGAGTTTATATTAAATTCTATTATAACAAAAATTAATGGAGAAAATAAAGTTGAAAGCATAACTATTAAGAATATTATTACCAATGAAGAGTATGATTTAAATGTTGATATGATATTTGTAGAAATTGGAAGAGAACCAAAAATAGATTATATTAAACATCTTGTAGAAATAGATGAAAGAGGACAAATAGTAGTTGATAAATATCAAAAAACTTCTTGTGAAGGAATATTTGCTGCTGGAGATGTAACTGATAGACCATATAAGCAAGCAATAGTAGCTGCAGGTGATGGAGCTATTGCTGCTTTAAGTGCATATGATTATTTGATAAGAAAGGGAATTTCTCCTTTGAAATAAATAGTATTTTCTTCTAAGGCTATTTTATAGCATTCTACTTTAAGATTTTTAGATAAAGCTATTTTAATAGCTTCATAAAATTTTGGATCAATTTCTTTATTTATTGATAATANTTTTGGATCATTTCTCATTATAATAAATATCAATAGTGGATTTTCCTTACATAAATTCANCATATTAATTAATTGTTTATATCCTCTAATTGTTGGAGCATCAGGAAAAAGTGCATATTCATTTTTATATAAAGTACATCCCTTAACTTCAGTCAAATATTTTTTATCATTTCTTTCCAATAGAAAATCTATTATAGAATCTCCACATCTTACATTTTCATCTACAATCTTATAATTTATAAGAGAAAACTCTATGAGTTTTTTCAGTATAATATTTGGAATTCTAGAATCAATTATAACCCAATTTCCTCTATTTTCTGCAGCTAATACATCATATTCTGTTTTTCTATTGTTTCTCTTAACTTTTCTGAATAAAATTTTAGTATTAGGTATTAGTATTTCCTTTAATCTTCCAGAATCATGAAGATGACATAAAATATTACTATCTTTATATTTCAATAAAACTGTAAATCTATTTATTCTTTCTATAAATTTTCCTTCAAGTAAGTCATGAAATTCCATTAGTCTTATCGAATACATACATAAAATTATTAAATTAGTTTTATTTTATACTTATGGAAATGAAGGAATTATTTTCAAAGCCAATTCAAAAATTATTAGATGAAAAAGGATTTAATGAGCTTACAGAACCTCAGAAAAAAGCCATTCCACTTATTTTTGAAGGAAAGAATGTATTAATAATTGCACCAACAGGTACTGGAAAAACTGAGGCTGCATTTCTTCCAATATTAGATATGATGTTAAGAGAAGAAAGAAAAACAGGAATAAAAGTCCTCTATATTACACCATTAAGAGCATTAAATAGAGATTTAATGGAGAGATTACAATGGTGGTGTAGTAAATTAGATTTTAAAATATCAGTAAGACATGGTGATACTGATGTAAGAGAAAGAGGAAGACAAGCAACTTCTCCTCCTGATATATTAATTACAACACCTGAAACTTTACAAGCAATACTTACTGGAAAGGTATTAAGAAAACACTTATCAAAATTAAAATGGATTATAGTAGATGAAGTACATGAACTTACAGATGATAAAAGAGGAAGTCAATTATCAATTGCTCTGGAAAGATTAAGAAAAATATTGGAAAAAGAGCCACAAATTATAGGATTATCTGCAACTATAGGATCTCCTGAAGAAGTTGCAAAATTTTTAGTTGGTAGTGAAAGAAATTGTGAAATTGTAAAAGTATCTGCTCAAAGAAATATGAAATTAAGTGTAGAAATGCCAGAAGTAAGAGAAGATGATATTTATCTTAGTGAAAAACTAGCAACTTTTCCTGAAGTTGCTGCAAGAATTAGGAGAATAAAAGAATTAATAGATGAAAATAGATCTACATTAGTTTTTACAAATACAAGATCTGAGGCTGAAGTACTTGCAAGTAGATTTAGAGTATGGGATATGAATATTCCAATAAGTATACATCATGGAAGTCTTTCAAAGACTTCAAGAATAGAAACTGAAGGAGGATTGAAAAAAGGAGAATTAAAAGGAGTAGTATGTACATCTTCTCTTGAGCTTGGAATTGATATTGGTACTATAGATTTAGTAATTCAATATAACTCTCCAAGACAAGTAACAAGATTAGTTCAGAGAATAGGAAGAGCAGGTCATTGGATTGGTGGAGTTGCAAAAGGAGTTATAATTGCCATGGATTCTGATGATGTTCTTGAATCTATTGTAATAGCAAGACGTGCTCTTAAAGAAGAACTTGAGGATGTCAAAATTATAGAAAAACCATTAGATGTATTAACTCATCAAATTGCAGGCTTAATTATAGAATATAAAAGAATGAAATTAGATGAAATTTTAGAATTAGTAAGAAAAGCATATCCCTTTAGAAATTTAACAAAAGAAGAACTGATATCAGTTCTTGAATATATGAGTAATAGAAGACCAAGATTAGCGCTTTATATACCAGAGGAANATATTGTAATAAAAGCAAGACCATATAATGTTGTATTTAAATATTATTTTGAAAATCTCTCTATGATACCTGAGGAAAAACATTATCTTGTAGTTGATGAAGAAAAAGATGAGGCAATAGGAATGTTAGATGAGGCTTTTGTAGCTGAGTATGGAGAACCAGGTGTAAAATTCATTGTAAGAGGATCTCCTTGGAGAATTCTACATATTTATAATGATATAGTTTATGTAAAAGCAGAAAATGATCCTGTTGGTGCTATACCAGATTGGATTGGAGATGAAATTCCTGTTTTATTTGAAGTTGCTCAAGAAGTTGGAAAAATAAGAGATTTTGTCTATAGAAAATTAAAAGAAGGTATGGAATTTGATAATATTATTAATGAATTATGTAAAATTTATCCTGTTTCTAAGGATTTACTTAAAAGAGCATTAAGTGAAGTCAAAGAACAATTTGAAAATAATATGGAAATACCAACTCATAAAGTAATAACTATTGAGGAATGGGAAGATTATATCATAATAAATTGTACATTTGGATTAATGATAAATAAAGCATTAGCAAGGATTTTAGGATATTTAATAACAGAATATACTGGAAGTGGTGTTGGAGTTTCTCAAGATCCTTATAGAATTTTCTTAAAGACTTCAATTGATGCAAAAACATTATTAAAAATAATTAATGATATTAATACTGAAGAAATAGAAAAAATTGTTGAAAAGGCTATTGAAAGGAGTGGATTATTTAAAAGAAGATTACTACATGTAGCAAAAAGATTTGGTGTAATATCAAAAGGTGCAGATTTAAGTGATATTGGAATGAATCAACTTATGGAAAGTCTAAAAGGTAGTATTATATGGAAGGAAACACTAAAGGAAATATCATATAAGGATTTAGATGTAGAAGGTCTCAAATATGTAATTGAAAGAATGAAAAAAGGAGATTATGAAATTAAAATAATAGAAGGATTATCACCTATTTCAAGAGTTGGTGTAAGAAAATTAAGTTGGAAATCAGATATTATTCCTGCAGATAGATTGAGAAGAATATTAATTGAATCTGGAAAAGCAAGAATATTGAATGAGGCAAGAATTGCACTATGTACAGAATGCTTTAGATATATGGAAATTGTAAAAATAAAGAATATTTTAGATAAACTAATATGCCCAAATTGCAAATCAAAAAAGATAGCGCTATTAGATGGAGATCCTAATGAAATAAATCAAATGATGATAGAAATTACAGAAAAAGGAAGAGTTTCTGAAAAATTTAAGAAAATTTATAGGATGCCATAGAAATTGGGGAACTTATTGAAAAATATGGATTACCAGCTATATTGGCAATAACTGCAAAAAATTTACCATGGCCATCAATTATTAAAGTATCATCATCAAATATAAAAAATTTAGATTCTCTTATTGATATGATATTAAGAGAAGAAAAAGAATCATTAAAAATGAGATTTAAATTTAAGTGAGTATTAAAGTCAAGANCTTCTAATATTAAGATAANNTCCTCATTGCTTCTTATTAGCTTTTTTATTAATCTATAATAGAATTCCTTTGAATTTTAAGCAATATAGCTTGTATCTTTCTTTTCTTCTGATGATTGAGATATTATAGGAAGAGGAATAGGTGGTGGGATATTTAAGGACTTAGCAATTATTACACCTTCAATAAATGAAGTATTTGCAATTATTTGTATTATATTAGAAGGTAAAATTTTCTTTTTATTAAATTCCTTACTTATATTTTCAATTTCATTTTTTTCTCCTATTATCTTTATTATACCTTTTATTATTATATTAGCAATTGCAGGAGTATAATTTGCTGTAAAAATAAAATTACCTTCTAATCCTTCTTCTGTTTTTACCAATTTTGTAATACTTATATTGGTAGTAATTTGTATATTAATAGGTTCATTAATGTCCATTATTTTCTCTCCAAAAAGATAATTAATCATTATACTTATGTTCATTTAATTTCTCTCCTCCAACCATATTTTTTAGTATCATAAAATGGAAAATCGACTACAATTCCTTTTTCAAATTTTCCTCTTATTTCCACTTCAACAATATCATTAATATTAATATATAAAGGAAGATAGGCCATGGCAATACTACAATTTAAAATTGGAGAAAATGTACCACTTGTAATATATCCTACTGATTTTCCATTAAAATAAACTCTATAATCTTCTCTTGGAATACTTCTTCCCATCATTTTAATTCCCATTCTTCTTTTATTTATTTTAATATCCAATAGAGCTTTTTTACCAATAAAATCCTTATTCATTTTAACAGCAAAATCAAGTCTGGCCTCAAATGGATTTATATCTTCATTAATATCCTTTCCATATAATGGTAATCCTGCTTCAATTCTTAATACATCTCTAGCTCCAAGTCCGCATGGTTTTACTCCTAAGGAAATTAATGAATCCCAAATTTCATCTCCTTTATCTTCACCTATTATTTCAAATCCATCTTCTCCAGTATATCCAGTTCTTATAACTATATAATCATTTAATATTCTTCCTCTAAATCTTTTTATTGAAGATAAATCTTCTTTGAAGAATTGCTTTAGGATTTTTTCAGATAATGGACCTTGAATTGCTATCATAAAGCNTTTTTCATATATATTATTANTATCTACATTAAAATCATTTATATTTTCATTAATCCATTTCATATTTTTTTCATGATTTATGGCATTCCATATTACTAAGTATTTATCACTACTCATTCTAAAGACTATGATATCATCTTTTATTCCTCCATTTTCATTACAGACTAGAGAATATTTTGCTTGATAAATTTCTGAATTTAAAATATCATTTGTTGTTAAATAATCTAGAAATTTTCCTGCATCCTTTCCTGAAAATATTACTCTTCCCAAATGACTTACATCAAATAATCCTACTTTTTCTCTTACATAAATTACTTCTTCTTTAATTCCTTCAAACCATAAAGGTAAATCAAATCCTGCAAATTCACCTATATGAGCTTTATCTTTATATAATTCATATAATAATGTTCTTTTTCCCAATTTATTTACCTCCAATTTTGTATCCTGGCATTTTGCTTATTCTATCTAAAAATTCCTTTGATCTTAAGCATCTTATAAATATATCATTAAATCTTCCATTAGGATTAATAACAAAATCATATTCTTCATAACATAATGGAATAAAATCAAGTCCATATTGAATTGCTGCACTTAATATTCCTATGCCCATATCTGCTTTTCCCTGGCTTATAGCAGCTGCTACTGCAGAATGAGTTTTTGCTTCAATTCTATATCCTTTTATCTTTGTAATAACTTCATTAAAATTCAATCCTTTTTCATTACAAATTTTTTTCAATAAATAATCAATTAGAGCTCTTGTCCCCGAGCCTCTATTTCTATTTATAAATGTAATATCTTTTTCAATTAAATCTTCAATTCCCTTTATATTCTTTGGATTTCCTTTTTTAACAATTATTCCTTGTAATCTTTTATAACCTTTTATAAGATAATCTTCTGGAATATTCATTTTCCTAAGAAATGTTTTATTATAAGTTCCAGTCTCTGGATCAAATAAATGAGTACCTGCAATATCAGCCTCATCCTTTCTTATAGCTTCTAGTCCTGCCAATGATCCTACATTTATAAGTTTAGTTTTTAATCCATATTTTTCAAAAATTATTTCAACTAATATATCTAAAGCATAACAATTACTTCCAATTATTACAATATCTGCTAATTCTTCATTAAATAAATTTACCTCTACTTTTTCTCCTTTATCTAAAAATTCCTTCTTATCATCTACTATTATATAACCATCTGCTCTAGATAATGTTCCTATTGCTCCAGAGCTCATAATAATTGGATAAGCAATAATTGAATTTCTTTTTATAAGATGTACTGGGAGGAACCATTTCTTTCCTTTTACTGTATTCACTCTATCAGAAAGATAAGCAATAATTTTCTTTTCTTCTCTTCTTTTCTTTTTTGTTATGTAATTAATATATGGTACTACAATTTCATTAAATATCATTAATGCAGAAACTGGAAATCCAGGAAGCCCAAATACAGGCTTTCCTTCATGTATAGCAATAACTGTAGGCTTTCCTGGCTTAACCTTAAGACCATGAACAATTATTCCTTGATCACAACAATCTTCTAAAACCCTATAAACAATATCTCCAATTCCTGCAGAAGTACCTCCTGATAATATGATTGCATTACATTTTTTTAATCCATTAACCAATAATTCCTTTATTTCATTATAATCATCTTTTGTTCTTCCTAAGAATATTACATCTACTCCTTCTTCTTTTAATGCATTATAGAACATAGGAGTATTAACATCATAAATTTTTCCATATTCTAAAATACATTCTTGATCTAAAAGCTCATTACCTGTAGATATTATCCCAATTAATGGTTTTTTATAAACCTCAATTTTTTTAAATCCTAATGCTGCTAAAAGAGCAATTTCTTTAACAGTAAGATAAGTTCCTTTTCTTAAAACAATTGTTCCTATTTCTATATCAGAACCAGTAAAAGCAATATTTTCACCTGGTGTTATAGATTTAAAAATTTTAACATAATCTCCTTCTCTTTTTGTATACTCAACCATTACTACTGCATCTGCTCCTTTTGGTATAGGAGCACCTGTAGAAATTTCAATACATTCTCCTCTTGATATTTCCTTTAAAATGTTATCTCCAGGATTTATACTTCCAATAACTTTAAGCTTAATAGGATTTTGTTCAGAAGCACCTTCTAAATCTAATGATAATACTGCGTATCCATCTACTTCTGCTCTATCAAAAGGAGGTGAATCTATTGGAGAAATAATATCCTTTGCTAATACTCTTCCATATGCATTATAAATATCAATAACTTCAGTTTCAATATTTTTATTAATTTTATTAAATAATTTATCTAATGCTTCTTCTATGCTTACAAGCTCATGAAAAATCTTTCTCATAAAATTTCTACCTCAACTTCTTCTCCTTCCTCTAATCCTTCTATATTTTCCTTAATAATAATAATTCCATCTGCTTTTGTAATAGATGATAAAAGTCCTGAGCCTGTAAGAGCAATTGGCTCAGCAATTAATTTATTATCTATCTTCTTAAGAGAAACTCTCAGGAAATGTCTTATACCAGGAGTTATTGGAACTCTTCTTGATAATATAGCTCTTACTTTTTTTCTTTCAATTTTCTTTCCTCTCCAATGAGATAATAATGGCATTCCTATACATTCAAATCCAACTAATGCAGAAACAGGATATCCAGGAAGCATTAATACAGGCTTCTCATTAAAAATTCCAAATCCTGTAGGCTTTCCTGGCTTTATGGCTAATCCATGAAATACAATATCTTTAATAACCTTTGGTACTAAGTCCTTTCCTCCTAAAGATGTGCCACCTATAGTAATTATCATATCAACATTATTTGAAAGTTCACTTAATGAATTTAATATTTCATTATAATCATCTCTGATAATTCCTTTATCAATTACATTACATCCAATTTCTCTTAATAAGCTAATAATCATAGGTCTTGTTGAATCAATAATTTTCCCCTTAGTTAATTTATCTTCATAATCTACTAATTCATCACCAATAGATATTACTCCTATAATTGGTAATCTATATACAATAACTTTTTTTCTTCCTATAGATGAAAGCACACCAATATGCCATGGTCTTATCAATTGTCCTTTTCTCATTATAATTTCTCCTTTTTTTATATCTTCACCTTTTAGTGAAATATTTGCAAATTTTGCTACTGATTTTTTTACTTTTACAAAATTTTCATTGAAATCACAATCTTCAACCATTACTACTGCATCTGCTCCTTTTGGTATAGGAGCACCTGTATATATTGCATAACATTCTCCTTCTCCTACTTCAATTTCTTCATTTTCAACTCCAGCTTCTATAATTCCTTTAATTTTAAAAACTGCAGGATTATATGGACTTGCACTAAAAGTTTCATATGATTTTAAAGCAAATCCATCTACTGCTGCTCTATCAAAAGGAGGAATATCAATATCTGATATTATATCTTCAGCTAATACTCTATCTAGAGCTTCACTTAATTTTAATTCTTCTTTTTCAAAATTTTTTGATCCAAAAATTTTCATTACTATATTTAATGCCTCATCAACATTTTTTAATTCTCTAAATCCTTTTTCCATCATATACTATAACCTTGAGCTTTTGTTATATAGACATTATTTAATATCATAGAGGAAATTAATGTTGGTATAGAAACTTCCCACCATTTTATCCATTTTCTTTCTTTAAATAAATAATCTATTGAATTAAAAATTCTCAATAAATTATCACTTATTCTAACACCTTTTATAGCTCCTTTTATTTCTCCATTCTCTATTAAGAAAGTATTATCTCTACATAATGTTGAAAAATCTCCAGTTCTATAATTTTGAAATCTTGTATACCAATTACTAGTTACATAAATTCCATCCTTTAGTAAATCCATAGCTTCTTTAAATGATATTTCTTCTGATTCTACTATTATATTCCATGGGTGAGGAGAAATCCATCCAGCATTTCCTGTGGTCTGAGTATTAAATTTCTTTGCTGTTTTACTATTATGTAAATAATTTTTTAATACTCCTTTATCTACAATAATATTTCTCTTACATCTATCCCCTCATCATCAAATATTCTTGAATTTAATCCATCTTCTATTAACCCATCATCAATAATTGTCAATTTTTTTGATAAAATATCTTCTCCAATTTTTCCTGTAAGACAAGATAAACCAACATCAACATTAAATGCAGAAGCAGCACTAACAAGACTTTCTACTAAGTTAGCTGCTACTATTGGACTAATTAATAATCTATATTTTCCTTCATTCCATTTTAGAAATTCCTTAGCACTACTAGCTATAATACCAGCTTCTCTTCCAGCTTCTTCACTATTAATTTTACTTATAGAATTTGCACAACTTATTCCTTGACCACTCATTTCTCCTTTAAATGCTCTAATATTCAATTCATAAGCAATTCTTTCATCATATCCTTCTGTTCCTTTACTACTTAATATACAAATAGATCTTAAATAACCTGTAAAAACTCCAGCACATCTTTCTGCTCCTTCTTTTAATGAAGAATTAATAGCAGAATAAACATAATCTACCATTTTCTCTTCATTTAGTTTTTCTTTTGAATATCTTTTTTGAAATTTTTTACCCTCTGGAATAATAGCTGATCTTTCACATAAGAATTTTAAAGTTCTTTCTAATATCCTATCAATACCTTCCTTACTTATATTTCCAATATGTCCAATAACACTTTTTTCATTTTTTGTTGCTAAAAATTTTATACCAGTATTAGACCAATTTTGAATTACATCTATATCATTATTACTAAATCTTATCATTGTTTTTCTTATATGAATTGGAATAATAATACAATCATCCATTCCCCTATTCAATATATTTTTCATTATTTCTTCTCCAATTGAAAATAATTCCATATCCTTCATATTTTCACCAATTTTATATGATCTCTGGAATTTTTCCATAAATTCCTATTTCTTCATTAACTATTATTATTGCTCCTCTTACTTCTTTTATACTTTTAGCTATTTCTTTAGCTTTCAATAATCCATTCTCTAATGGATTTTTTCCTCTAGTAGAATTACATACAGCTGTAGCAACAGCATCAGCTATACTAGCATTATCTGCTATTATTGTTACTGAATCTGCAATTCCAAAGCTTAATGCATGGCCATATTTTCCTGAGCTTGTAGCTATTCCAATAGGCATATCACAAGGTCTTATTTTTAATCTGAGAATAATTGAATCCCCTACTTTAATTCCAACTTTAAATTCATGATCTCCATTAATAGCAATTTCTCCTCCATTTTCAATTAAAATATATTTTGAATTTTCATTCATAGCAGCTTCTAAAGCTAAATCAGCTAATACTCCTGCTACTGCTGCCATTGGACCTATGCCCAATTTTTTTGTTACTTCTACCATTTTTTTAGCTACTATAGGAGCATTATCTTCTAATTCGATTGGGTTTAAAGCAATTTCAAAAATAGGATTCTTCATTATATATTTCTTTAATGCTCTTCTATTTTCTCTAATAGAATTTATAGCTGCTTTTATTCCCTTTAAATTATCACAAATTATTATTCCTCTCGATTCACCAATTTTATATCTGTATTTCATTCATAATGTATATGAGTATAGAAAATATTTAAAGGTGATTAATTGAAGACAATAAAAGAAATTAATGAAAAAATAAGAAAAGGAGAAGCAATTATTCTTACAGCAAAAGAATTTTGTGATATGATAAGAAAAGGAGAAAAAATTAAGGATGTTGATGTTGTTACTACAGCAACATGTGGAATTATGAGTGGAACAATGGCAGTATTTTCATTTAAAATAGCAGAAAAAGGAGTTTTCATAAAGGCAAAAGAAGTTTTAATGAATGGAATTCCAGTATTTCCTGGACCTTGTCCAAATGAAAGAATTGGATATATTGATGTAGTATTGTATGGTCCAAGTGTAAGTATTTATAATGAAAAATATGGAGGAGGAGAATTAATTAAGGATTTAATAGATGGAAAATATATTGATGTATATGTTAAAAGTATTGAAGGAAAAGAAATTGAAGATAGAATTAATCTAAATAATATGATTTATGCTAAATTAATTACTACAAGATCTTGTTACAAAAATTATATGGCATTTATAAATCCAAGAGAAGAATCGATAAGAACTATATTTTCTGTAATTCCAATGAAGAAAAATATGATTACAGTTTCAGGATGTGGAGAATTAAATCCATTGGAAAAAGATCCTTTATTTAAAACTATTGGAATAGGAAGTAAAATATTAGTAAATAAAGCTATTGGCTATGTTATAGGAACTGGAACAAGATCAGTAAGAGAAAGACCAAATTTATCTTTATGTGCTAATATAAAGGGAATGTCATCTTATTTTATTGGTCAGTTTATTACTTCTTTTGGACCTGAAATTTATAATACTATTGCCATTCCTATTCCAATATTAAATGAGGAAATATTAGATAATGTTAAAAGAACTGATAATGATATAATTTTACCAATAGCTGATGTATATGATAGAAGTATACTTGATTATTCTAATTATGCAAATGTATGGCAAGGAACTGATATTGAAGTAAAATATTATGGAGATATATGTAAAAATTGTAAAATAGATCCATGTCCAGTTTCTCTATATTGTCCAACTAGAGCATTTAATAATAGAATACTTAATAAATCATTATGTTTTGAATGTGGAACATGTACATGGCTTTGTCCAAATGGAGCATTTAAAGCAAATCTAGGAAAAATAAAATTTAAAGATAGAGAAATTCCTATATCATCAAGATTATCATGCTTAAAAAAAGCAGAAATTCTTGCTAATTATTTAAAATCTATTATAGAAAAAGGAGAATTCTATTTAAATGAGCCTTCAGATAAAATTTTAATATGAAGATAAAATTTTCTTCACCTGGAAAGATTACTTTATTTGGGGAGCATGCAGTTGTATATGGAAGACCAGCTATTGTAGGTGCTATTGATAAGAGAGTATATGTAACAATGGAAGAAAGAAATGATAATCTTATAAAAATAACATCAGATTTATCTTCAGTTTCTATTTCAATTGATGAAATAAGTAATTATAGTGGACCATTAATATATGTTACCAAGGCAATTGAAATATTATCAAATTATACTGGAAGGAAAAAAGGAGTAAATATTATTATAAATTCAGAAATGCCTATTAGTGCAGGACTTGGAACATCAGCAGCAGTGTCTATTGCAACTATTGCAGCATATTCAAAAATACTCGATTATAATATGAATATAAATGAAATTGCAAAATTTGGTCATAAGGTTGAATTAGAAGTACAAGGAATTGCAAGTATAATGGATACTACTATTTCAACTTTTGGAGGTATTATGTATATAAAACCTAATGATTTAATTGAGAGAATAAAAATAGATTATGAAATTCCATTTATCTTAGGATATATAAAAAGAGAATATAATACTGCATACATGGTAAATAAAGTTAGATCTCTTATGAATAAAAATAAAGAAATTATTGAAAAGATTATGGAAGTAATAGGATTAATAGTAGAAGAAGGGAAAAAAGCAATATTAGAGAAAAATATAGAAAAAATTGGATTATTAATGAATATAAATCATGGACTTTTAGATTCTCTAGGAGTATCAACTAAGGAATTAAATGATATGGTTTATTTAGTAAGAAAGGCAGGAGCTTTAGGGGCTAAACTTACTGGTGCAGGAGGAGGAGGTTGTATAATAGCATTATGTCCATATAATGAAAATATAAGGAATAGTATACATAATGCTATAGAGTCTGTAGGAGGAAGATCTATCTCAATAACATTATCAGAAGAGGGATTAAAAGAAATAAAAAACTAGAAAAATAATATAAAGGAATTCTTTAATAATTGCTTATTATGATTAATAAAGAAGAGATTATTAATAAACTAAAAAAAGTAATGGATCCAGAACTTGGTATGAATATTATTGATGCAAATATGATAAGAAATATTTCTATTGATGAAAAAAATAATGTAAAGATAGTATTAGCTTTAACCTCACCATCATGCCCATTATCAGATAAAATTAAAGGAGATATTATATCAAATTTAAGAGAAATACAAGGAATAAATAATATTGAAGTAGTAACAGAAGTAATGCCTGAAGAAGAAGCTAGAAAACTATTGAGTAAAATAATGATAAGAAAATTTCCAAAAATGAATATTAAAAGAATTATTGCTATTTTATCAGGAAAAGGAGGAGTAGGAAAATCTTCTATAACTTCTCTGATAGCAGTAACATTAATAAATATGGGATATAAAGTTGGAATATTAGATGCTGATATTACTGGCTCAAGTATTTCAAAAATATTTGGAATAAAAGAAACACCATTTGTAGTTGAGGGAAAAATTATACCACCAAAATCAAAAAAAGGAATAAAAATTATGTCTATGAANTTAATTATTCCAGATGAAGANTCTCCAGTTATATGGAGAGGACCACTTATAAGTAGTGCTATAAGACAGTTTTATACAGATGTAGATTGGGGAGAATTAGATTATTTACTTATAGATCTACCACCTGGAACAAGTGATGCCCAATTAACAGTAATGCAAATTCTTCCCTTAGATGGTGTTATTATAGTTACATCACCACAAGAACTTGTAGGAACAATAGTAGCAAAAGCTATGAACATGTCTATATCTCTTGGTATTCCAATATTAGGAGTAATTGAAAATATGTCATATATTACTTGTCCTAAATGTGGAGAAAAAATAAGCATTTTTGGAGAATCAAAAGGAAAAATAATTGCAGAAAAAATAAATACCAAATTCCTTGGATCAATACCAATAGATCCAAAGCTTACTATTGCATGCGATAAAGGTATCATTGAAGATTATGAAAATAAAGAGATTTTCTCTATACTAAAAGAAATTATGGAAACTATTTCTCAATGAATTGTAATAATATAGTAGCAATAGCTACAAAGGACATCCCATAATAAAATGCATAAGAACTTCTCATAGTAAATAAAATACCAGCAATAATATTTGTTGGTAGTGTTAATATCCCTAATATCATGTTATAAATTCCATATGCAGTTGCCTTATGCTCATTACTAATTAAGCTTGGTATTAATGCTCTTTGTGAAGTTTCTACAATTCCCTGATGAAGACCAAACATTATCACTCCTAATAAAATTCCAGGTATGTTATTAGTGAAAGCTATTATCATAAAGGATATTAAAAGAAATAAATATCCTAATTGAAGTGTTTTTCTTCTGCCAATTCTATCAGAAAGTTCTCCAGCAGGTATTCCAGTTATTACATGAAAAATCTGAATTATTGCATATAATAAAGGAATAAGCTCTTCTGCTATACCAACTTCCATTGCTCTTAACATTATAAAAGCATAACTAATTGCTCCAATAGAATAAAAAGCAACTGAAAATAGATATTTTATGAATTTTTTATTTAAATGAAATTTTTCTTTTTTAGCTATAGTCTTAGTTATAGTCTTAGGTTCTTTTATGAATATTATTAATATTAATATGGCAATAATTCCAGGAATAGCTGTAAAAAAGAATGTTCCTCTATATCCTAAAATTGCTAATAAAGGAAAAGCTAATAGTGGTCCAATAACTGCTCCTAATTGATCTAGTGTTCTATGTATTCCAAATGCTCTTCCAATTTTATTCTCAGCTGAACTCTCAGCAATAATTGCATCTCTTGGTGATGTTCTAATTCCCTTTCCTATTCTATCAGTAATTCTAATGATTAATACATGAAGCCAATCATAAGAAATTCCTAAAAATGGTTTTACTATATTTGAGATCCCATAGCCTATAACTACTATTTTTTTTCTTCTTCCTATTTTATCTGATATATATCCTGAAATACTTTTAAGAATAGATGATATACTTTCTGCAGCTCCTTCTATTATTCCAATTATATCTGCAGTTACTCCTATTTGATATACTAAAAATAATGGTAAAATTGCAAGAACTATTTCAGTACTTATATCAGTAAAGAAGCTTACAATTCCAAGAAATAATATAGTAGAAGAAATACCAATTCTTTCAAGTACTTTTGGCATATTTCACAGCTCTATCAATAAGCTCTTCTACTTTTCCTAAATAGTTTTCAGGTTTCATAAGCTCATCTATTTCCTTTTCAGAAAGATATTTCATTACTAATTCATCTTCTTTAATTACTTCTTTTAGTGATTTTCCTTCATTAAATGCTTTTATTGATAATTTTCTCAAAATTTCATGTGCTTTTTGTCTTCCTAAGCCTTTTCTTGCTAATGCCATCATAATTGCTTCTGATAGTATTGCTCCTTTTGTTATTTCTAAATTTCTTTTCATATTCTCAGGAAATATTCTTATATTTTCAATAACTTTATTCATTGTTTCAATCATTTCATCTAATATTATAAAAGTTAATGGAATTATGAATCTTTCACTACTTGAATTTGTTAAATCTCTTTCATGCCATAATGGTATATTTTCAAGTGCAGTAATTAAAAATCCTCTTATTACTTTAGCTAATCCACATACTTTTTCACAATCTACAGGATTTTGTTTATGAGGCATTGTACTACTTCCAACTTGTTCTTTTCCAAATCCTTCTGCAACCTCAAGAATTTCTGTTCTCTGTAAATTTCTTATTTCAGTAGCAATCCTATCAAGACTAGATGCTAATATTCCTGCCCAACATATTAATTCAGCAATTCTATCTCTACATATTATTTGTGTAGAAATTTCAGCTTCTCTTAATCCAAGTTTTTCCATTACTTTTTTCTCTATTTCAATTCCTTTATCTCCAAAGCTTGCCATTGTTCCAACTGCACCACTCATCTTTCCAACAAGTACTCTTTTTTTAATTTCATTTAATCTTTCTAAATTTCTTCCTATTTCAGCTGCATAAACTGCTATTTTAAATCCAAAAGTAATTGGTAAAGCATGTTGTCCATGGGTTCTTCCAATCATTATTAATTTTTTATTTTTTATAGCTAGATCACATAATTTATCTCTAAAAGCTCTTAACTTATTTTCAATAATTGAAATTGCTTCTTTAATTATTAAAGTCCATGATGTATCTACAATATCATAACTTGTAGCACCCCAATGAACATATTTTCCATATTCTCCACATTCTTCAGCTAAGACTTCAATCATTGCCATTATATCATGATGTGTTTTCTTTTCTTTTTGTTTTACTTTTTCTATGGTAACAAAATCAATTTTTGCTTTTCTTTTTATTTCTTCAGCTGCTTCTTTTGGAATTTCTCCAAGTTCAGCTAGAACTTCAGCTAAAGTTGATTCAACATCAAGCATTTTTTGAAGTCTATAATTTTCATCAAATATTCTTCTTATCTCTTCACTTCCATATCTTCCTGTGTCAATTGGACAAATTGGCATAATTATTTTTAATAAGAATAAAGTTTTAATCTTTACGAAAAAAGATTTAGATAAAAAAATTATTTTATTAAAATATGGAAAAAATAGATATTGATGATATTAGAGCATTAGATGAAAATGCAGAATTTTTTGGAATTTCAAGAATTCAATTAATGGAAAATGCAGGAAAAGGTGTAGTTGATTCTATATTAAAAAGAATGAATATAAAAGGAAAAAGAGTTTTGATTATTGCACATACTGGAAATAAAGGTGGAGATGGATTTGTTGCCGCAAGACATTTATTATATCATGGAGCAATAGTAGATGTAATATTATTATCTAAGCCTGAAAATATTTCTACTGAAGAAGCAAAAAGGAATTACTCTATATTAGAAAAATTCATAAAAATTTATTGTACTAATGATTTAATAAATTTGAAGGAATTATTTGAAAATGCAGATATTATTATAGATGCAATGCTTGGAACAGGTGCAAGAGGTGAACCTAAAGAGCCTATAAGAACTGCTATTGAACTTTGTAATAAATCAAAAGCATTTAAAGTTGCTATAGATATTCCAACAGGAATTGATCCTATTACTGGAAATCCATCAAAATCAACATTTAAAGCTGATCTTACTGTAACACATCATAAATTGAAATCATGTTTATTAAGTGAAAATGCAAAATCATTTGTAGGAGATATAGATGTTATTAGTATAGGTATTCCACATGAGCTTGAATTATTTGTAGGACCTGGAGATTTAAAGCTTGCATATAAACCAAGAGATATTTTCTCTCATAAAGGAGAAAATGGAAGAGTATTAATAGTTGGAGGTTCTCATAGATATTCTGGTGCTCCTGCTCTAGCAGCTTTAGCTGCTTTGAGAATTGGTATTGATCTTTCAATTATTGCAGTACCTTATCATATTGCTAATGCTATTAGATCATATTCTCCTGATCTAATTGTACAACCACTACCTTCAAGATATATTTTAGATATGGACTCTATAGAATTATTAAAAGAAGAAGCAAAGAAAGTAGATGCTATTGTAATTGGAATGGGATTAGGAACTGATGATGCTACAATCATAACAGTAAGGGAATTTATTAAATATTTGAATGAAATAGGAAAACCAATAGTTATAGATGCTGATGCTATAAAAGCACTAAGTGATTATGAAATATCTTTTAATAAAGTGGTTTTAACTCCTCATGCAGGTGAATTCTATATTTTAACTAAGGAGAAATTACCAGAGGAAAAAGATGATGGATGGAAAAAAAGAATAGAAATTGTGAAAAAATGGGCAAAAAAACTTAATGCAGTAATAATACTAAAAGCACATTATGATATAATTACTGATGGAAATAGAGTAAAAATAAAGACTATAGGAAATCCTGGAATGACAGTTGGAGGAACTGGAGATGTATTAGCTGGAATGATTGGAGGTTTATTAAGTAAGGGAATAGAACCATTTAGAGCAACAGTTGCAGCATCATTTTTAAACTCATATATAGGTGATTTATTAGCAAGTGAAATTGGTTATCATTATACTGCAAGAGATATAATCAATAAAATACCTGAAGTTTTAAAAAAATTTGGAGTTTAAACAACTGATGATATTTTTCTGACAATATTTCTTATTGTAACCTCTGATACATGAGTATTTTTTGCAATTTTACTTTGACTTAATTTTCTTCCTAACATTAAAGCTGAATAGTATACTACTGCAGCTGCAAATTTATATGGAACTCTACCATTCAATAAGCCATGTTCTTTTGTTCTTTTTACTATTTCTAAGCTTTTCTTGAAAACTTCTTCATCAGCACCAACACTACTACATATTCTTGATAAATATACCTCAGGATCCATAAAATTATTCTTTACTACTTTATTTGCCAAAATATATTTGTATACCCTCCATACATCTTTTTTATTACAAGAATCAATTATTTCATCTAAAGTTCTTGGCATGCCATAAGTTTTACATGCTGCATAAAGTGATGCAACTACTGTAGCTTTTATTGGAAGTCTCTTCTTTATTTTTCTTATTTTCTTGAATATGTTAAGAGCTTCATCTTTTATGAAATTAGGAATATTTAATTTAGATGATAATCTATTCAATTCATTTATAGCATTTTTTAAAACTCTTTCTTCATAACCTCTGCTTATAAGAGTTAATTTCTTTAATTTTATAACTTTTATTCTTTCTTCTTTTTTAGTCTTTACAATATCATTTTTTTTAATAAGATGATAACGATAGAAATCACATGAATGATCCTCAATTACTAAACCGCAATTTCTACAAATAAGCTCTCCTTTATCTGTTATTATCTGATCACTATTACAAAGAGGACAGTTCATAAAATTAAGTTTTACACATATACTTTTTTAACTTTCTATCTATTTTTTAATAGAAAATAGAAAAAATTGTATAAAAAATGAAAAAACTAAAATTATTTACGATTTTTTATAGAAGACACAAAATAATTTGAGTATTTTAATTTAATGTAATTTAACAATATAGGCAATATTGAAATAAATAAAATCCATAGAGATATAGGAATTCCATAGATATTTACTAAAAATGTCCTTAATGGTCCATAAATTAAGGCATTATATAGTGCAAAGACTATACCTGAAATTAATCCTATTAAAGCTCCATATTTTAAATTCTTGGCATTTGTTATTAATCCTATTATTGTTACTGGAGCAAGAGGAATAAGTATCACTGATGATAAAACAGACATTTCAACAATAAAACCAGGTCTTAAGAATGCCATTAATCCAGCTATTAATGAGAATATTATTACTACAATATTACTAATAGTTAAAATATTTTTACTTGATCTTCTTTCAAAGAAATCTCTAATAATTGAAGATGTAACACTTAATATTATTGAATCTGCTGTAGAAATAGCAGCAGCCACTATAGATATGAAAATAAATGATGCTATCAATGGATTAAAATTAAATAATAATGTAGGAGTAACTGCATCTCTATTAGTTATATATGGTAATAATCCTATACTTGTTAATCCTTTTGCCATCATTCCTATAATAACAACAATTAATGTATATAAAAATCCATATATAGAAAAGTACTTAATCATATTTTTAAGTACTTTTTCATTTGCTGGCATATATAATCTCTGAACTACTTGAGGATTTGTTATTGCAAAAAATATCCATGGAATGGTATATGCTAGAAAAGTATTAATAGACCAAAATGATGATAATCCCACATCATTTATAATACTGAAGTCTGGAATTTTAAAAATAGTTAAACCTAAAAATAAAAATGCTGCAGTTATCATTAAAATTGCTTGATATGCATCTGTAGTCGCAACACTCCATATTCCAGCTAGTATAGTCCATAATAATGTAAGAAATGTGGCAATAATTATACCAAATCCATAATTTAAGCCTATGCTTTCAAATATTACACCTATTCCAATTATTTGAGCAGAAACATATGGTATTAATGCTAATAAATAAACAATAGCTATGAAGTGTCCAATTATTTTACTTTCATACAAATCAGAAATCATTTCTGATGGGCTTATCCATTTTCTCTCTCTTGCTAATTTCCATATTTTTTGAGAAAATATTGTTAAAATAGATATTGTAGCAACTAAATAAGCTAATTCGAATCCTAAAGCACCTATTCCTGTTGTATATGTAAGTCCAACAAGACCAACCATCATAAATGCACTATATGTTGTTGCAGCATAAGTCATGGATGCTAAAAAACTTCCAAGCCTATAATTTCCTACAAAATATTCACTAGTAGATTTTACTCCAAATTTTTTAGAGAATAAGGCAATTATTGTTCCTATTATCATATAAAGAGATAATAAAATTGAAAATTCTAAGAGCATATTATTTTCCCCTTATATAAATCATTGTTATTATTATCCAAATAAGTGTCATTATTGTCCAATAAGTAAATAAAAGATACCATTTGGTATTAATCAATATAGTGTATGGTACTATATAGAATAATAACATAAATATTATGAATGTGATAACATAGATTTTATTCATAAGATTCACTAGGATAATATTTATGTATAGACTGAATCTTATATAAATTTTATATTAAAGATAAAGAAAATTGTTCACAATAATTGAGAGGATGAAGATGAAAAAATCATCAATAATATTTTCATCTCTTGTATCTTTGTATTTCTTTGCTTTAGTTCATAGAATTGGAGTTGCAGTTATAGCAATTGATATGATGAAAGAATTTTCTGTTGATGCTTCACTTATTGGATTAATGTCATCCATGTATTTTTTTCCATATGCAATAGCTCAAATACCTGTTGGAATAATGCTTGATAGAATTGGTGTAAGAAAAACTATTGTAATTTTATCTTCTATTGCATGTATTGGAAGTCTTATATTTTCCTTATCTCCATCATTAGAATTAGTCTCTTTAGGAAGAGCAATGATAGGATTTGGTGTAGGTGGATATTATGTTTCAGGATATAAAGCTATTTCTATATGGTTTGATCAAAGAAAATTTGCTACACTTACAGGAACATTTACATCCTTGGGGAATTTAGGTGCAATATTTGCTACTTTTCCATTAGCTATAATAACATTATATATAGGATGGAGGTATTCTTTTTTATTAATAACTATTATTATGATAATATTAACAATATTAGCATGGATTTCAATTGAGGAATATAAATCTAAGGAATTCTATTCAAAAAGAAATATTATTTCAGATTTGAAGATAGTTTTTTCACATAGAGAATTTCTTTTACTTTCAATTATACCATTTCTTGCTTATGGTCTTACTTTAAGTTTTCAAGGACTTTGGGGAGGACCATTTTTAGCTGATGTTTATAATATGGATAAATCTACTGTAGGAATATTGTTATTATTTATAAGTATTGGATTTATGATTTCAAGTCCATTATCAGGTTATATTTCAGATAAAATTAGAAAAAGAAAACCAAATCTAATATTTGGAGTTACCATAAATGCAATATTTTGGATAACATTATCAATTTTTGGAAATAAATTGAATATCTTATCAATTGCTATATTATTATTCTTACTGGGATTTTCATATGGATTTTTTAATGTTTATATGGTTATTTCAAAAGAACTATTCACTTCAGATATTAGTGGAACAAGTGTTGCTTCACTTAATTTATTTAATTTCATAGGAGCTGGATTTTTCCAATATATAATGGGCATAATCATATCAGAAAGGAATTTTTCATCATATCAAAATTATTTCATAATTGCTTCTATATTAATGTTAATTGCTATAATTCCTGCATTAAAAATAAAAGAAAGTTATAAAACATAAAATAATTTGTGAAAGCAGATATTAGAGATAGGATTTTATTATTACTTTCAATAAAAGAAGAAGGAAAGTATATTGATTTTGAGCATATATTTGAAAAAGTTTCAAGAGATGAAAAAAGAAAAATTTCAAAGGAAGAAATAATTAATGAAATGAATTTTATGATAAATGAAGGTTTAATATTATATCATAATGGTTATGCAATTACTGAAAAAGGGATGAAGAAATTAATGGAAAGACTTCCCATTGTAGGAGATCAACTTAATTTATCATATAGATTAGTCTTATTAGCAAAGCAATATTATCCTAAAATATACAATTATATTATTCCCTTTTTAAGAGATAGACCTGTAAGTGTTGTAAAAATATTCAGTGATGATGAAGATCCTATAGGAAAAATAAAACCATTATTTGTAAGATATGCACGTTATAAACCAAAACCAATTTTTATTTCAATAAATAATAAAGATGACTTAATAAATTATGTTAATGATCATGCCATAGATTTTATACCATATGTTCATAAGTTTGATATGAAAGAACCAGACTGGTTTATAATTGATCTAGATGCAGGTGAAGGACTTATAAAAGAAGGACTACTTGCTATAAAGTTTATTGCTAATGAGATATATCAATTCTTATTAGAAAATGAAGTAAAATCATATTTGAAGTTTAGTGGATCAAGAGGAATACAAATATGGGCTTCTTTTGATAATTCAAAAATTCCAGGACCTGATTTATTTGCTACCTATAGGTTAATAATTCAAAAAATACAAAATAAAATTGAAGAAAGAATTTCAAAATCTCAAGCTCCAGAGGAACTTTTGCCTTTTATTAAAAAAGGATTAACAACTTCTATAGTAGCAAAAAAGGAAGAAAGAAAGTATAAAGTCTTATTGGATTGGAGCTCCATGAAGCCATATGGAGATGTAAGAGCTCCTTATAGTATACATTATAAAACGGGATTAATTTCATGTCCAATCGATCCGAATAAAGTAATGGATTTTCAAATAGAATATGCAAAACCAGATAATGTTTTGAATAACATAAATAAAATATCAAAATATTTTGAAATGGAAAAATCAAATCCATTAAAATTATTAAATACTTTAAATATAATTTAATTATGATTGAAAAAATAATAGAGTTTATTAGTAAAATAAAAGGTATTGAAGATGTTATTTTATTAAAAGAAGAACAGAAAAATGAAATAATGAAAATTGAAGAAAAAGCTGAAAAATCTATGTTAATGGGTCTCATGCCAGGAATAAATCAAGGTGTTAGAGAAGCTATTTCTAGAAAATTTACAATTGCTGCAATAACAAATAATGATTTTGAATGGCCAGAAAAAGGAACAGTAAAATTTGTTTTTGAAGGAAAAATAATAGGAGAAGATGTAAGAGGAAAAGAACTTGAAAAATTAAAAAAAGAAGGTAAGAAAATTATTGGAGATGTATTTGTATTATATGATGAAAAAAATCTAAGAAAAGCTAAACTTATTGTCTCTCCTTTAGAAGTTCCATGGATAAAAGAAATTCCTTATGCAAAAAATGTAGTAATTGGTAGCCCTTCACCTCCCACAGATCTTTATATCAAAAAAATAATGAATAAAGATGGAGAAGGAAAAGGAACCATATTGATTGGTTTTGAAAAAGAATAAAATGTAGAATATTAAAAAATATTTTATGAGTGAAGATTTACTAAAAGAAATAAAATCCTTAATATTATCTGGAGATAGTAAAAAAATAGTTGATATTATAGAAAAAGCAATGAAATATTATTCTATTGAAGATATAATAAATAAGGGAATTTTAGAAGCATGGAGGGAATTTAGTAAAATCTATGAGAAAAGTCCTATTGAGGCATTTAAAATTTGGGATGTTTCATATTTAGCTACTAAAAAAGCATTAAAAGTTATAGAGTCTCATGCAAAGCCAAGAGAAGAAATAGTTATTATAGCAACTGCTAAAAGTGAAGGACATTTATTAATGAAGGAAATAGCTAATACCTATATCAAATCATTAGGATTTAATGTTATTTCTTCAAAAGGTATAAATATTGATGATTTAAAAAATCCATTAGTAAAATTCTTAGTATTATCATGTACTCAAGATGATACAGAAAAAGAATTGAAAGAAATTGTAGAAAAAATAAGATCAATAAGACCAGATTTAAAAATAATTGCAGGAGGAAGAATTGCAGATAGAATAGGAGCAGATTATGTGGTATCTGATTTATTAGAATTGAAAAATATTTTATTAAAATGATCTTTCTTGGAATTGATTTAGCAGCATTAGAAAAAAGACCTTCTGGTTATTGTATTTTAGAAAAAATAAATAATGAATTATTATGTAAGACTGGAATTATTAAAAAAGATAGTGAAATAATTAAATTAGCTCATGAAAATAAGCCAATAGTTATTTCAATAGATTCTCCATTGTCTTTTTCTAAAAATGGAAAAGCATTTAGATTATGTGATATAGAGGCAAGAAGAAGAGGATTTATGGTTTTGCCATTAAATATGCCAAGTATGAAATTATTGACTTTAAGAGGAATAAGAATAAAAAAAGAATTAAGTGGAATGGGATTTGAAGTAATAGAAGTATTTCCAACAGGTGCTTTTAAATCATTAAATATTCCATTACCAAAAAGGAATTTCAATAAAACAATTGAGAATTTAAGAGAATTAAATTTGAAATTCGATAAAGTTAAAACAATTCATGAATTAGATGCAATTATATCAGCTTATACTGCTTATAAGTATTATAAAAAAGAAGTAATAATCTTAGGAGATCAAGAAGAAGGAACTATTGTTTTCCCCTTATAATATTTACATATATTATTTAAAATACATTCTTCACATTTTGGTTTTCTTGAATTACAGGTATATTTAGCTAAAAACCAAAATAATGACCAAATTCTTTCATCATCTTCTTCTAATGGTAAAAATTCTTTTAATGCTTTTTGAATTTCACTATAACTAGCCTTCTCATCAACTAATCCCAATCTTTTTGCTATTCTTCTCATATGAGTATCTACAACAAAATATTCTTTTTGACCAAATAAACTACTCATTATTACATCTGCAGTTTTTTCTCCAATTCCATCTATTTCTAAAAGTTTTTTTCTTATTTCTTCTTTTGGAAATGATAGAATTTTTCTTAAATCTCCTCCATAATTTTCAACTATAAATTTAGAAACTTTTATTATTCTATTAGCTTTTATATTATGAAGTCCTCCTGGTCTTATTACTTCACTTAATTCCTTAGGATCTAATTTACTTAAAGTGAAGGGATCAATTGAGTAATGTTTTTTTAATGAGATATAAGCTCTTCTTGTATTATTATTTGATGTATTTTGTGATAAAATTGTAAAAATTAAATGCTTAAAAAGATCTGAAGAAATTTCCTTATAATTTAATTCCTCATCATCCCTCCACCAATATTTGTAATATCTTTTTTCGAGTTCTTTTATTAATTCCTTAGGAAATTTCATAAAATTCTATTAATATCAAAAATATTTATTTTTTAAGAAAAATTCATTAATTACTATTCATTAAAAAATATGAGGGAAATGAAGATAAGAGCACATGTTTTTATAAGTGGAAAAGTTCAAGGAGTATTCTTTAGAGCATGGACTGAAGAAGAAGCAATAAAAAGAGGATTAAATGGATGGGTTAGAAATCTAGCAGATGGTAGAGTAGAAGCTATTTTTGAAGGTGAAAAAGAAGCTGTAGAAGATATGATAAGATTGTGCTGGATTGGACCTCCAGGAGCAAAAGTAAGAGATGTTAAAGTAATTTATGAAGAATATAAAGGAGAGTTTCAAGATTTTAGAATAATCTATGGACTACATTAGTTATTTATCAGTAATATCAGTTAGTCTTAATTGTCTTCCTTTTTCTTTTAATGCTATTATAAATTCATAGGCTTCTTCAATATTATTAAATCTCAAATTCTTTATTTTCTCAAAATTCCAACCAGTACATTTTATAGCAGAAATAAATGAAGCATAACCTACAGCTTTTCTCCAATCCTTATATTTTATATATGATGCTAGAAAGCTTCCAGCCCATGTATCTCCTGCACCTGTAACATCTACTAATAAATTCTTTGTAATTGCAGTCATAGCTGGAATAAATTCTATTCCTTTCTCTGAATTTATTATTGTTCCAATTTCTCCTAATGTTAGAACAATTATTTTTGATTTAATTTTCCTCAAGGCTTCAGATACTACATCCATTCCTATTAAAGCACGAAGTTCTTTTTCATTTAATATAAATATATCTGATAAATTAGCAGCATTAAGAATACTATTTCTATTTATAGATTTATTTAAATAATGTATAGAAGAATTAAGAGATATAATTATATTAGGATATTGCTTTTTAATTTCCCTTATCATTTTCTCTACTTTAGGAGGATTCATTGGTGCAATATGTATTGCTTTTATATTTCCTCTAATAACTTTAATTAATTCTTTTGTTGTTATTTTTGCTCCTGCACCAATTACTACTTTTTTATATTTTGGATTCCAATCCTTATCATAAACTATAAAGAATTTTGTACTTTCTCCTTTTACTCTTTTTATTATAGGATATTCAAAATCAAAAACTTCTCTAAATTTATAATCTTCTCCTATAGCAGAGAAAATAGCAATATCTTTACAAATAGTCTTAGCTCCCATAGCAGCATATAATGCTGCTCCTCCTGGCTGTACTACTTCTCCATGGATATTTTTTATTTTATCTATTGAAACATGACCAACGAAAAGAATTTCTGTCACATTTTATTCATAAAATTTTGAATATATAAGAAATTGGGGGTTTACTTGAAAGAATTTCTATATTCTACTAAAAAATTACTAAAAGAATTACTATCTTTTCCTGAGGCTACAAAAGCCTATGGATTTAATGAAATAATAGATATTAACTCAATAAGAGAAATTAATGAATCCTATGAAGAAAAAATTTCTGCCATAGATGGAGGTACAAGTGAAATAATAAGACTTCCAACATTTTCTATTGTATTGAATAGAATTTACTGTAATTGTTTTATTGGAATGAAAAAATTAGATTATTTTGATAGATGTACATTTATTTCATTAACAAGAATGATAAACGATAATGGGAAAATATTTTATGAGACAAAAATTCTTCATTTCATTGAAGGAGAATTAAATATTAAATTTCCTATAGTAGATTCTTATTCAGAAGAAATGAGAATTGGTAAAAATAGAGGAGATATATCAAGAGTTATATCCATGGCAAGAAGATTTGGAGAATGGGAATTTGTAAGAAATGCTTTAAAATCTGGAGCAAAAATTATACTAATGGATGGCTCTCTTCAAACATCATTTCCTAATGAAAGTGAATTTGTAAAGCAAATTTATAATGAAGTTGAGAAGAATAATTCAATAATAGCAGGCTTATCAAAAACTTCAACAATTTTTACAGAAAATGGTCTTCCAATTTCTGGATTTTTAGAATATTTAGGAAGAAGAAAAGGAATCTCAAAATGGGCAGTAAAAATAGGTAAATCTGAAGAATGGACAAATAAAGCATTAATATATTTTGTAAAACTTCATGAAAATTCGGATAGATGCTATAGACTTGATGTATATGAAAAAGTAAGTGAAGAAGATATTGAAAAATTATTATCATCTCTAGTTTCAAATTCAAAATATTTTGCTTATCCAGGTTATCCATATGCTCTAATAGATGCTCATAATCTTGCTAGAGTTGGAAGAGATGAGGCAATATACATAAGAAATTTAATTTTTGATTTATTAGATATAGAGGATATAAAAAGAATAGAAAATTCTGAACAAATAGCTCATAAAATATTAGATGAGTTGGGTTAATATGACAATAGTTGGTTCAATTGTTGAGGGAAATAGTAAATATTTAATAATGAGGGAAAGAAAAGGTGCAGATTTAGAATTAGGAGAGCTTGTAGTTATAGATGATGAAAAAAGAAAATATATTTGCATGGTTTATAATATTGAATATGGAGTTCTTTTAGAACAAGGAAGACTATATACAAGTGCAGGAACAATTATTGAAAAAACAAATCCAAAATTAGAATTTCCTAATGATGATTTGAGGATATTTCGTAAGATATATTTGAAGCCATTGATAGAAATTCATAATGGAAAATATAGAAGTCCAATATCTATACCAAAGCTCTTCTCTAATGTAAGAAGAGTAGAAAAAGAAGATCTCTCCTTTATAAAAGAGCCTGATACTAAAGTATTTTTAGGAAAAATAAGAAGTGGAGGAAGAATATTAGATTTTGATTATTATATGAATGGAGAGGAAATGATTTCTCATCATACTATAATAGCTGCTCAAACTGGAAGAGGAAAATCAAATCTAGTAAAAGTAATGCTCTGGGAGATAATGAATCATGGAAAATTTGGAATTTTATTACTTGATATTCATAATGAGTATTTTGGTATAGGAAATAATAAAGGTCTTAAGGATCATCCTAATGCAGATAGATATCTACTTTATTATTCTAAAACTCCTCCTCCAGGTCATAAGAAATTAAAAGTAAGCTTAACAACTATTGATCCTGAAGATCTTTTTGGAATTATTGAACTTACAGAAGCTCAAAGAGAAGCTATTAGTGTTTATAGAAGACAATACAAAGAAGAATGGATAAAAGAGCTTATGTGTAAAGATCTTAGCAATATAGCACAATCTACCTTAAGATCTTTAAGAAGAAAAATAGGAAATTTATTTAGAATAAGAATTTCAGATAGTGGAGAACCATATTGTGAAGATGAAATATTTAATTTTGAAAAAATTGGAGAGAAAACAATATTTGATATTGCAAATGCTCTTGAAAATGGAAAAATTGTTATAATTGATGGTTCTTCAATTCCAGATGAAACTGGATTAGTAATAATGAGTGCAATAATGAGAGAAGTTTTCAGAAGATATGAAAATTATAAAGATCAAGGAATATTAAAAGATAAATTACAAATTGGTGTAGTCCTTGAAGAAGCCCCAAGAATATTAGGAGAACTTTATGATAAAAATATATTTGGAAGAATTGCAAGAGAGGGAAGAAAATTTAAAATTGGATTAATAGCAGTAACACAAATGGCATCTGTAATACCTGATGAAATCCTAGCAAATATTGGAACTAAAATAATAATGGGAAATGAAATGAAAAAGGAGAGATTAAAATTAATAGAAAATTCTCCTCAAGATTTATCTGATTATGATTATATAATTGCAGGATTGGAAAAAGGAGAAAGTATTGTGAGCTCAATATTTACAAAATTTCCAGTTCCAATTTATACACCTTTATTTGATGATATTGCAAAAAGTGAAAAAGAAAAATCTGAAATTGTAGTATTTTAGGTGGAAAAATGAAATTTGCTCATATGGCAGATATACATTTAGGAGCTACTTCTGATCCAAAGCTTAAAGAATTAGAAATGAATACATTTAGAAAAGCCTTTGAGATATGTATTGAAGAAGATGTTGATTTTATATTGATTTCTGGAGATCTATTTCATGTAAATATTCCAGATCTCTCTATAGTAAAAGAAGTAGTAAAAATAATGAAAAAAGTAATTGAAAATAAAAGAAAAATTTATGTAGTTTATGGAAGTCATGATTATTCTCCTAATGCTGTATCAATAATAGATATACTTGAAGAAGCAGGTATAATTGTAAGAATAGGAAGAGGAAAAATTGAGAAAGGACTATTTAGACCTGAAGTAATAGTTGATGAAAGAAGTAATGCTATAATAACAGGAATATCTGCAAGAAAATTATCATTAGAAAGAGAAGTATTTAAAATTCTAGATAGAGAATACTTATCATCATTTAAAGGATATAAGATATTCATGTTTCATACAGCAATAGATGAATTAAAGAGAAAAGGAGAATACTATGAAGGAATATCTTCTACAGATCTACCAAGTGGATTTGATTATTATGCAGGAGGACATATACATAGAAGAATAGAATATGGAAGAATATTTTATCCTGGTCCTCTTTTTACTGGATGGGGAGTAGATCTAGAAAATACAGCAAAGGAGAAAGAAGAGGTTTTTATATAATTGAAAATGGAAGATCTAAATTTATTGATTTAACACCATTTGAAGGTATATATAGAGATATAGATGTTGCAGGAAAATCAGCATTTGAAGTTAATAATTTACTTAAAGAGTTTATTGAGAAAACTGATGTAAGAAATAAAGTAGTTGTATTAAAAGTTCATGGAGAGTTAATAAGAGGAAAAACAAGTGATATTGATTTTTCATATATAAAAAATGAAATAATGAAAAGAGGGGCTATTTATTTACATTTAAATAGAAGTCAATTGAGATCAAAAGAATATGATATTATAGTTTCATCAGAAAGTGATTCACAAAAAATAGAAGAAGAAATCTTTATGGAAGTAATAAAAGGAAAGAAATTTACTGAAGAAAGACTTTTATCATTAGAACTTCCAAAAGCATTATTTAATCAATTAAAAGTTCAAAAGAAAGAAGGAGAAGTATCATTAGATTATGAAAGAAGAATGAAAGAAGCTGCAATAGAAGTTTTAGGAATTAAAAAATTACTTGAGGGATAGAATTTGATTTTGAGAAGATTAAAATTGAGAAATATAAGAAGTTATGAAGAAGGAGAAATTAATTTTCCAAATGGAATAATATTATTTGAAGGAGATATTGGATCTGGAAAATCTACTATATTACTTGCTACTGAATTTGCACTTTTTGGTCTTGGTAATGAAAAAGCTACTAGCTTATTATCTCTTGGAAAAAATGAAGGAGAAGTTGAACTTGAATTTGAGGTTAAGGGAAATAAAGTAAAAGTTCATAGATCCTTAGTAAGAGTTTCAAAGAAAAATATAAGACAAGAAAATTGTTGGATAGAAATTAATGGAAAGAGATATTTATTATCACCAAAGGAAATGAAAGAAAAGATATTGAATATTCTTGGATATAATGAACCTGTTGATCCAAAAGCAAAAAGCATTATATTCAGATATGCTGTGTATACTCCTCAAGAAGAAATGAAAGAAATTTTAAATAAGCCCACTGAAGAAAGACTTCAAACAATAAGAAAAGCATTAAGACTTGAGGAATATAAAATTGCAAGAGATAATGCAAGTTTAATAGCAAAAGAATTGAGAACATATGCAAATATTTACATTAAAGAAGAAGAAAATATTCCAAAACTTGAAGAGAAAATAAAAGAATATGAAAAAAATAAAAAAGAGCTATCAGAAAAAATAAAAGAAATTGAAGAAATTCTTATTGATGTTAATATTGAAATTAGTGGATATGAAGAGGAATTAAAAGAATTAAGAGAAGAATTAGAAAAACTCATGGGGGAATTAAAGAAAGAAGAAGAACTAAGAAGAAGTTTTGAAGAGTATAATAAAAGAATAGATTTCTTGAAATCACAATTATCTATAAATAGAATAGAAAAAGAAAGACTTGAAAAACAAAAAGATAGTATAATATTGAAAAAACCAGAAAAGACATTGGATGAAATTGAAAAAATATTAGATGAAATAAAAGAAGAAAGAGATAAAATAATTGAAGAATATACAAAAAAACAACAACTATTACAAAATTATTTAATATTAATTCAGAAAAAAGTATGCCCAACATGTAATCAAAGTGTAGATAATCCTATTTTCTTAGCAAAAGTAGAGGCATTAAAAAAAGAAGTAGAAGAAATTGAAAAGAAGAAAATAATAATTGAAAATGAAATTAAGAAATTGAATGAAATAAGAAAAGAAGCAAAAATTTATGAAGATAATATTAGGGAATTAGAAAAAATAAATTATAAATTATCAATTATTAATGAACAAAATAAAAATTATGAAGAAGAAATAAAAGAATTATCAAAAAGAATAGAAGAATTAAAAGAAAAAATTGAATTATCAAGAAAAGCTGCAGAAGAGTATAATATAAAGAAAAAAGAATATGAAAAAATTGATAATGAATTAAAAAAGTTGATGGAAAAAAGAAGGAATTTGGAATTAGAAAAGACAAGAATAATATCAAATATAGAAAAATATGATTTAGAAATTTCTAATACTCAACAGGAAATAAATAAAATAAAAGAAAAAGTAAATAAAGGAAGAAAATTAATGGAATATATTACATGGATTGAAGAATGTTTTATTCCTGCCCTTGAAAAAATAGAATTAGTAATATTTAGAAATGCTAATAGAGAATTCAATGATGAATTTTCAAGATTTTTCTCATATATGGTAGAAGATCCTACAAAAAGTGTAATGATTGATGAGGACTTTACACCAATTGTAATGCAAGAATCATATGAACATGAAATATCTAATCTGAGTGGTGGAGAAAGAACAGCTTTAGCATTAGCATTTAGATTAGCATTAAATAAAATTGTTCAGAAAAGAGCAGGAATAGAAGGAGGACTTTTGATACTTGATGAGCCTACTGATGGATTTAGTAAAGATCAAATAGGAAAAATTGGTGATTTAATAAGAGAATTAAAATTAGATCAAGTAATAATTGTTTCTCATGAAAGAGAGCTTGAAGGCTCTGCAGATTATATATTCAGAGTAAGAAAAGAAAATGGAAAATCAAAAATATATGCTCCCATATAGATTTAAATAACATAATGAATAAAATCATATTATGGAAGTTTTTAATGTTATTTCAATTGCTATAATTGGCATGATAATAACAATGTCATTACTATCATTATATGCTATAATATTTCATTTTATTGGAAAATTTCTAAGTAAAGAAGATGATTTACCATACATAGCAACTGCAATTTATTTATACTATAGGAGGAGAAGGAAATGAAATTTCAAATTACTATAAAGAATAGAAAAAAAGAAGTTGAAATTCAAGAAGTTAATAATAATCTATTAAAAGTTAAAGTAAATGGAAAAGAATATGAAGTAAAAGTAGAAGGTTTAGAAGAACCAAAAATGGAAATAGAAGCATGTTATGAAGTAGAAGGTATTGAATTAAAAGAAGAAATTATTGATATAAATTCACCACTTCCAGGACTGACCTCCTCCCCGCCCTAAAGTACGAGGGTTCCCTTTGGGCGGTTCACAGGTTCCCCCCATCTATTCGGATTTACATCTGTCATCTGAAGGGCATTCAGGGGGATCAGAGAATGCATAAACAAAGGAAGAATACTCAACAGAAGATTACACTCATGGAACTTTAGAAAACTACAATTCTACATCGATTACAAAGCTAAGCTTGAAGGTTTGCCAGTTATATATGTTAATCCGAAGGGGACTTCAAACCTATGCCCAATATGTGGTGGAAGATTAGCATCGAATGGGCATAGGCAAATAAAATGTAAATGTGGATACGAAAATGATAGAGACATAATTGCATGTAA
>QNVI01000020.1 GCA_004348015.1 Thermoproteota archaeon
TCGCCCTCGAGACCTTGTGGCACAGGTCTCTCGTCTTCTGCCTCTCCCTGCCGGAGTACTTCTTCAACAGCCTCAGAGCCGTCTTGGGCCTGTTCTTGGCGAGCTTCTGCGCCCTCCTCCTGATGTTGAAGTACGTCGTGTGTATCGTCCTGAGGTCGTACTCTATCCTGAGGACGTGGGGGTTCGAGCTGACGGCTGTGATGTTGGACTCGTTAACGTCTATTGCTATCCAATCCTTCGGATTCTGTAAATCAACTTCCTTATTGAACGGTATGATGACCTTGGTCTTGTTTATCGTTATCTCGCCCGTCTTGAGCTTTCCCTCCCTCCAAGTCTCCACGAACTTCCTCTGGTACTCGCNGTACTTCAAATTAATGAAGATNAACTGCCTAGGCTTGACGGATATCCTTATTCTATCTCCATAGAATTTGTAGAGCATTGGGTCGAGTTGCATGAACAGCTTCTTGGCCATCGGCTTGCCTTCCTTATGCTTTTTCCTGTAGGTCTTGAGCATCGCCAATGCTATCTTGCAGGCCGAATGGCAGAAGTGCGTGGAGTAGCTCCACTTGCGCTTCCAATCCTCATAAACCCCTTTCCTGAGCTTGGCATAGGAGGTTATTCGCCTCCTATAGGCGTAGTCGATACAGAAGTTCACCATGTCTCTGAAGTCCTCTAGGAGCTTTCTGAGTTCCTCGTTATGCTCGTAGCTGAAGGGGACTCCTAGTACGCATTCCACGTAAGCCACGCAACAGAGCATACATTAAAGGTTAATAAACTTTACGCTAGGGAGGGACAGCTCCGAAGCCCTATTATTCAATTACGCCAGTAACTTCTGCAACTTTTATTGCAGCTTCTCTTGTTATTCCTTTTTCTCCTAATATTGTATATCTTTCAGGTCTTATTGTATGAGCAATTGTTAATGCCTCAATTATATCTTCATCACTAACTCCTAATTCCTTTGCTGTTACAGGAGCTCCAACTCTTTTTAAAACTTCTTTTATTTTCTTCCAATTTCCACCATGTAAATACATCATCATTATTGTTCCTATTCCACATCTCTCTCCATGAAATGTCTTATCTTTTGTAATTTTTTCTAAAGCATGAGCAAATAAATGCTCAGATCCACTACAAGGTCTACTACTTCCAGCAATACACATAGCATAACCACAACTTATTAATGCCTCTAATAATACCCTTAAACCAGCTTCTGAATTTTTTGCAATAAGTTCTGAATTTTTTGCAACTAATTTTGCAGACATTAATGCTAAAGAAGCTGAATATTCTCCATAATATTCTCCTTTAAGTCTATGTGCTAATCTCCAATCTCTTACAGCTGTAAATTTAGCAATAATGTCTCCTACACCACTTACTAAATGTCTTTTTGATGTTTTTATTATTATATCTGTATCTGCTATAAGTGCAATTGGAGGATGAGCCATAATAGAAGTAGATCCATTATCTTTTTTTATTGAGGCAATCGGTGATGAAATTCCATCATGAGATGGAGATGTAGGAACACTTATAAATGATATGCCTCTATTAAAAGAAGAAAGCTTAGCAACATCAATTGTTTTTCCTCCACCTACTCCTATTACAATTTTTGCTTTTGTCCTTTCTATCATTTCTTCAACTTCTTTTACTTCTTCAAATGTAGATTCTTTTACAGAAAATAAATCAAATGAAAATTCCTTTAGATTTTCTGCTACTTTATCTGCTATTGTTTTTGTAAATCCTTCACCACATAATATTAATAATTTGCTTTCATTATTTATCCTCTTAATTATATCATTAATTTTTGTTAAAACACCAGAGCCAATTATTACAAATCTTGGTAAATTAATTTCATGAATTTTCTCTCCCCCAATTTTATACGTCATCCTTAAATATATGAATATTTTCATTAATTGTTAGACTTCTGTTTTTGGAGGATATAAAAATTGTTTAAAGGAACTACAACCATTGGAGTAGTATGTAAAAATGGTATTATATTAGCTACAGATAGAAGAGTAACCTCAGGAATATATGTAGCACATAAAAGAGGGAGGAAAATATACATACTTGATGATAATAAAGCTGCAACTATTGCAGGACTTGTAGCAGATGCACAGATGATCATGGACTATTTAAAATATCAAATAAATCTTATGAAATTAACACATAAATTACCAATATCTACAAGAGCAGTTGCTACATTAGCTTCTAATATATTATTCAGCTCAAGATATTATCCATATATTGTTCAATTCATTATTGCTGGAATGGATGGAGATGAACCAAAAATGTATGTATTAGATTGGTTTGGTACATTAACTGAGGAAAAATTTGTAGCTACAGGCTCAGGAACTCCATATGCTATTGGAGTATTAGAGGCTATATTAAAAACAAATCCAACAATAGAAGAAGCTCTTCCAGTAATTGCTAAAGCTGTAAAATCAGCTATGGAAAGAGATCCAGGAAGTGGAGAAGGAATAGATATATTAATATTAAGAAAAGAGGGAATAAAAGAGCTCAGTGATGAAGAAATTTCCAATCTTTTGAAATCTTAAGGTGTAAATTAATTGATAAATACACTATCTGAAATAAAGAAAATAATAACAAAGGAGATTCCACAGGAGGCAAATATTACAAAAATAGAATATGAAGGGCCTTTTGTAGTTGTTTATGTAAAGAATTTAAGTGCTGTAATTGAAAAAAATGAGCTAATAAAGAAAATCGCTCATGAAATAAAGAAAAGAATTATAATAAGAGCAGATCCAAGCTCAAGAAAAACAAAAGAAGAAGCAAAAGCTATTATAGAAAATCTAATACCAAAAGAAGCAGAACTAGTAGATATAAAATTTGATGAGGAAACTGGAGAAGTAATGATTCTTGCAAAAAATCTTGGATTAGTTATTGGAAAGAGTGGTTCTACATTAAAAGAAATTGCTAGTAGTACAGGATGGAGGCCTAATATTATAAGAGCTCCTCCTCTTAAATCAAAAATTATTGATCAAACTATATACTTTTTAGATAAAGAAAGTGAATACAGATTAAAATTCTTAAGAAATATTGGTATGAGAATACATAGACCAATGTTATATAAAAATGGAATTGTTACTATATCTGCTTTAGGAGGATTTAGAGAAGTTGGAAGACAAGCTATATTAGTAGAAACATCAAATAGTAAGGTATTAATTGATTGTGGTATTAAGCCTACAAGTACAGTTGATGAATTTCCTTTACTTGAGGAATTAGATATAGAAGAACTTGATGCTGTTATAGTTACACATGCTCATTTAGATCATTGTGGTTTTATTCCTTTTCTATTCAAATATGGATATAATGGTCCAGTATATTGTACAAAACCAACAAGAAACTTAATGACATTACTTCAATTAGATTATCTTGATGTAGCAACAAAAGAAGGAAAGCCAATGCCATATGGATTAAAAGAAGTTAAAAAAACTCTTTTATCTACAATCCCATTAGATTATGGAGAAGTAACAGATATAGCTCCTGATATTAGATTGACATTTCATAATGCTGGACATATACTTGGATCGACTATAGTTCATTTGCATATAGGAGAAGGTCTTCATAATATTGTTTATACTGGTGATTTTAAATATGCTAAAACAAGACTTTTAGAACCTGCTTCTTCATCATTTCCAAGAGTTGAGACATTAATAATGGAAAGCACCTATGGTGCCCCTAATGATGTAATGCCATCAAGAGAGGAAACAGAGAGATTATTCTTAGAATATATAAAAACTACAATAGAGAGAGGAGGAAAAGTTCTAATACCTGTACTTGCTGTTGGAAGAGCCCAAGAAATAATGCTTGTAATTGATGAAGCAATGAGACTTGGAGCAATTCCAAAAGTTCCAGTTTATATTGAAGGTATGCTTCAAGAAGTTACTGCAATTCATACAGCTTATCCTGAGAATTTAGCTCGTGATTTAAGAAATAGAATATTTCATAAAGGAGAAAATCCATTTTTATCTGAACAATTTATAAGTGTTGATGATAAAAATGCTAGACCTGAAATAGCTGAAGGAGGACCATGTATTATAATGGCAACATCAGGAATGCTTACAGGGGGTCCTGCTTTAGAATATTTCAAACTATTGGCTTCAGATAGTAAAAATACTATGATATTTGTAAGTTATCAAATTGAAGGTACTTTGGGTAGATCAATACTTCGTGGTGTAAGAGAGGTAACATTGACAGATTCCTCTGGAAAAATTAATGTTATAGAAGTAAAAATGGATGTAAAAGCATTAGATGGATTTTCAGGTCATAGTGATAGAAAACAGCTTTTAAGATTTATAAATAATTTATCAGTTAAACCAAAACAAATAGTAATAGTTCATGGAGAAGAATCTAAATGCTTAAGCTTAGCAGAAACTATATACAAATTATTTAGAATAAATACTATTGTACCAAATGTTGGAGAAAAAATAAGAGTTGTTTAATATTTTGTTACCAAAGATATGTTAGATCTTTTTTCCATTCCTTCTCTCTTTCTTCTTTTATTGTTGTTTCTTCAGCTTCTTTAAATTTCCTTAATGCAATTTCAAATCCTTTTGCTTTTTCTTCTATATCTGTCATATCAATTTTTATTCCTGTTATTGATGTAATTACTTCTACTAATGCTTTTGCAGCCTTTACATCAGCATAATATCCATAAGTATATGGTAAAGTTTCACTTAATAGACACACAGCAGGAATTCCCATCTCTTTTGCATATGTTAATATTATTCCATTAGCTCCTGATATACTTCCTCCATTCATAGGAGAAACTCCATATTTCTTTAAAAAATCCATTAACATTGGATCTGTTACTACTCCATAAACTTTTGGTTCTTCAGATCTTCCTTCTACAACATATGCTGCCATAGCATAAATCATTGATATTTTATATTTCTTCATTAATTCACTTATTATAAAATCTGATAATTCATGTTGTCCTTCTGGTGTTATTGGTTGAGCATTTCCAGTAACAAATATAAAATTATTTGAATAAAATAATTCAGTTCTTATTGGCTCAGCCAATCCATTACTTTTTACAATTATAAATGATGGAAATGAATAAGAATATATTTCAGCAAATTTTTCAGCTTTTATTTTCTCTATAATATAATCAAGTGCAAATTTAGCTACATATCCTATTCCTGGAAATCCTACAATCAAGTATGGATTTTCTATTTTCACATCCTTTAAAAATTTTATTCTAATTGACATAATTTAAATTATTAAAAAAGAACTATAATAATCTATTGCAAATTTCTTTAATGAATAATTGATGAATTCTAGGATCATCAGTGAGTTCTGGATGAAAAGCAGTACCAATAATACTTCCTTGTTTAACAGCCACAATAAGATTTCCCAATCTTGATAATACTTCTACATTAGGACCTACTTCTCTTATAACAGGTGCTCTTATGAATACCCCTCTAAATTTTTTCTCACCAATAATTGGAATTTCTAAATCAGCCTCAAAAGATTCTCTTTGTCTTCCAAAAGCATTTCTCTCAATAGTAATATCCATAACTCCAATTAATGATTGTCTTACTTCACCAATAACTCTATCATATACTCTTTTTGCTAATAATATTAATCCTGCACATGTTCCTAAAACTGGCATTCCTTCATAAATTCTTTGTTTTATTAATTGAATTGTTTGATTTAAACTTGAAATTTTTCCTATAGTTGTACTCTCTCCACCAGGTATTATAAGTCCATTAATTTCTTTTATTTCATCATATTTCTTTACTAATTTTACTTCTCCATTAATTTTCATACTCTCAAGTGCTATTTTTGTCATTTTTAAATGCTCTTCTATTGCTCCTTGATATGCTAATATACCTATTATCAAGATGTACCACGTTCTTGCATTTTCAATTCTAATGTTTTTATATCTAAACCCATCATTGATTTACTTTCACTTATCATTTCTTGTGCTTCTGCAACTTTTTCAGGATCATCATAAAATGTTGTTGCTATAACAATAGCTTGTGCTCTTTCTAAAGGATCTTCTGATTTAAATATTCCTGAACCAACAAATATTCCATCACAACCCAATGTCATCATTAATGCAGCATCTGCAGGTGTAGCAATTCCTCCAGCAGCAAAATTTACTACAGGAAGTCTTCCTAATCTTCCAACTTCTTCTACAAGCTCATAAGAAACTTTTAATTCTCTAGCTATTTTCACTAATTCTTGTTGATCTCCACTTTCATAAATTGCTTTTATTCTTCTTATTTCATTATTTACTATTCTTATATGTTTAATTGCTTCTGCTACATTTCCTGTTCCAGGTTCTCCTTTTGTTCTAATCATTGATGCTCCTTCTTCAATTCTTCTCAAGGCTTCTCCTAAATCTCTTGCACCACATACAAATGGAGTTGTAAAATCCCATTTCCATATATGCCTTTCTTCATCTGCAGGAGTTAAAACTTCAGATTCATCTATCATATCTACACCTATTGCCTCAAGAACTTTAGCTTCATAAGTATGGCCTATTCTACATTTTGCCATAACTGGTATGGTTACATGATCCATTATTTCTTCTATAATCTTGAGACTTGCAGTTCTTGCAACCCCTCCTGCTTTTCTTACATCATATGGTAGTTTATCTAATACCATTACTGCAACAGCACCGGCTTCTTCTGCTATTTGAGCTTGTTCTATATTAGTTACATCCATTATAACTCCATGTTTTTGCATATGAGCAAATCCACGTTTTACTAAAGCACTACCTCTTTTTACTTCTACTCCTTCTAATATATCATATTTTAATCCCTTTGAATTTTTAACCTCAGAAACTAAGGAGATCATTTTTATTCGTAAAAATAGAATAGAATAGAAATAGAATAAATACTTTTTTGTTTATTTTTTAATTGAAATGAAGAAGATAGATATAGTTATAGTTCCAAATTTAAGATCTTCTCATGAAAAATTATCTGAATTCATATTAAAATCTAATTATGATGTTTTATTTTTAAATTTTCCAAGATTTTTAAATTCATTAATAAGAGATTTTTCATTGAATAAAATAAAATATGATGAATTTATGAATAAAATTTCAAAAATAATTCCTGAATATACAAACTCATGGCTATATATAAATGAACCAATAATAAAAATATTAAATAAAGTAAATTCAGAAGTATATTGCTATTTAGAAGAATTTGATAAAATAATGGAAAATTCTATTAAAATTGCTACATTAACATTGAGATCAAGAATTACAAATAAAATTAATTTAAAAGAATGGTTAGAAGTTTTAGAAAAATCAATTATTGATATGGAATCAATTGTAGAATTTATTACTATTAAATCATATGGAAAAAGCTTATGTATAATAGAATTATCAGCATGGAAATTAGCAAAAAGATTAAGAGAGCTTGGATTTGATGTTAAAATTAAATCAATAGAAAGAATTCACTATTTAAAACCATTAGAAATTTTATATGTTCTTTTAGAAAAAGGAAAATTAAATGAAAAATTAGCTGAAGAATTAATTAAAGAACATATAAGATTTATTTATGATTTTGTTATAACTCATGAAAATATAGATAAAGCATATTTCTCATGGATAAATCAAACAGGGAAATTTTTAATTATTTGAATTAAAAAAGATAAACATTTGTACATAGAGGATTCAATAATGAAGAGAAAAATAATATTTATTTTATTAATAGTTCTTAGTATTATTATAATCTCAAGTGGTTGGTATTTATTTCAATCAAGAAATATTATAGCTCCTGATTTTTCTTTAACTGATTTAGATGGTAATACATTCAGATTAAGTGACTTTAAGGGTAAAATTGTTATTATAGATTTCATGGATGTTTGGTGTTTGCCATGCAGACAGCAAATACCTCATTTAAAAGTTATTTGGGAAAAAGAAGATTATAGAAATAAAATTGTTTTATTATCAATTGAAGTTAATGTAGTTATACCTGAAGAAATATTAAATGATTTTCGTCAGGAATTTCCATATGCCACTTGGATTTGGGCAAAAGATAAAGCCAATGAAAGTATTGCTAGTCTTTATCAAGTTTCTTATATTCCAAAAATAGTTATTATTGATCAATATGGTTATATTAGATTTGTACATATTGGTTTAACAGATTCCTCAATTTTAATTCAAGAAATAGATAAATTATTAACTTAATAGGTGATATAATTTGATTTCTGAATTAATACTCATATTTTTGGCAGGAATGTTAGCACTTTTTTCACCTTGTAGTTTTCCAATGCTTCCAGGTTATATATCTTATTATTTGGGAGCTAAAATTTCCTTAAAAAGAGCAATTTTTGGTGGAATTGTATGTATACTAGGTCTTTTTATAGTATTCTCCATAATAGGTCTTATTGTTTTCATATTTCGTATTTTTATAATTTCATCATTTCTTGGATTTATAGCAGGCATAATCATAATTTTTATGGGCATAAGTATGATAATTGAAATTAAATTTCCAAAATTTTTTATAATTTCAAGAACTCCAAGACAAAAAGGTCTAATAGGTCTTTTTCTTTATGGTATTGCTTATGGATTAGCTACTTTTGGTTGTTCAGCTCCAATAACTCTTTCTATTATTTTTTATTCAATTGCTATGAATTCTCCTCTTTATGGTATAATAGCATTTATTATTTATACTATTGGCATGGGAATTCCAATAATTATAATTACAATTCTTATAGCTAAGACTAAAAATATTATTATTAAAAGAGTAATGAAAATAATACCTCAGTTACAAAAAATAAGCGGTATAGTTCTTATTATTATAGGTTCTTATCTTATATATTCCTACTATGTTTCATATTTAATATAAATTCTAATTTTGATAAAATTATGATAATGGTGCGGGGAGTGGGATTTGAACCCACGAAGGCCTACGCCATAGGAGCTTACTGGGTTATACCTCTCAGTCCTACCCCTTTGACCTGGCTTGGGAATCCCCGCTTATTATATTTTTAATAAAAACTAGCCTTTATCCTTGTCGCATAATAAAAAAGAATAAAAATAAATATAAATTATTAGAAGTTATGACAATAGAGGAATTAATAAAACTAGCAGAAAAAATAAATGATAATAACCTCAGAGAGAAAGTAATTGATTTAATTAAAAATCCAAAGCTTACTTTTTTAGATCCTCCTAATGATTATATTAATTTTGAAATTTCTCCTGCAAGTAAGAGAAGACATCATTCTTATGAAAAAGGTCTAATAATTCATACATTAGCAACAACAAAAATTGCTTTAGCTCTTTGTGATATTATTGAAGAAGTTTATAAGACAAAGGTTAATAGAGATATTGTTATTGCAGCATCTTTATTACATGATCTTTTTAAATATTTTACATATTCTCAAGAAGAATCTAAATATAAAAGATCATCAATTGGAGAAAGAATTGATCACTTATCTTTAATAATAAGTGAAATGTATGCAAGAAGATTTCCATTAGAAGTAATTCATGCAGTTTTAGCACATCATGGAAAAACTGGGCCTATAGAACCAAGAACATTAGAAGCATTAATAGTTCATATGGCAGATTCAGTAGATGCTGAAATAAATGATGAAGTATTTTTTGCAGCAAAAAATATAATAAAAGAATGTATGGGCATTGATCTTGAGATATTACCAAAAGGTATTTCTCCTTTTGAAATTATTAAAGTTAAAAAAGAAGAAGGATGTGAAGGAATAAAAAGAATATTTGAGGTGAAGAAATGCACTGGATAAAGAAAATTGTTGATGATATAATTGCAAGAAATGATCCTAAAATAGTAATTCATACAGGTAAAACACCATCAGGACCTATACATATAGGATCTGAAAGAGAACAATTCATATGTAGTGCAATTCAAATTGAATTAAAAAAAAGAGGTTATGAATCAATTTTTAATTTTATAATCGATTCTTTTGATCCTCTAAAATCCATTCCTATTGGTATAGAAGTTCCAAAGGATTTTGAAGAAAATATTGGTAGACCATTATATTTAGTTCCAGATCCTTATGGATGTCATGAAAGTTATGCTCATCATTTTTCTGAAGAATTTATAGAATGTCAAAATGATTTAGGAGTTTATTTCAATGTAATATATGCACATGAAATTTATAAAAAGAAAGAAATGAAGGATGCAATAAGAAAAGTTTTGAAAAATTTAGATAAATTAAGAGAAATAAGAAGTAAATACATAAAAGATGAAGAAGATGATTGGAATCCAGTAATGGTTGTATGTGATTCATGTAAGAGAATTGCATCAAGAAAAGGAGGAGTAATACCAAATAGATTAGAAGAATGGAATCTTGAAAAAGATATTGCTAAATATAAATGTATTGCTTGTGGTTATGAAAATGAGAAAAGTATTTCTGAACTATTATTAAAATTAAGCTGGAGAGTAGATTGGGCTGCAAAATGGGCAATATTTAAAGTAACTTGTGAGCCTGCAGGAAAGGATCATTGTGTAAAAAATGGAGCTTATGATATGGCACTTGAAGTTTGTTATGAAATTTTCAATTATATTGGACCTTTAAAAGTACCATATGAATGGCTTACTTTAGGCGGAAGAGCAATGAAAACACATAAAGGAATTACTTTTACACCAAAGGAATGGCTAAAAATTGCCCCTCCTGAATGTATGAGATATTTTATTTTAAATGTGGAGCCTATGCGTCATATAGAATTTTTACCAGAACGTATTCCTGATATAGTTGATGGATTTGATAGAATTGAAAGAATATACTATGGATTAGAAAAACCTATAGAAGATTATCAATATTATAGAGATCTTTATGAGCTTTGTATTATAGGAAAAATTCCAGATAAACCTCCAATTAGACTTCCATATAGATTTTGTATTGTAATGGTTCAACTTGAAGAATTACTTGGAGAAAATAAAGTTATTAAGAAATCAATTGATTATATTAGAAAAATAGGACATAATATAGGAAAAGAAGTAACAGATGATGATATAAGTGATGCTATAAAAAGACTCAATATGGCAAAAAATTGGGTAGCACTTTATGCACCTGAAAATATGAAATTTAAAATAAAATTAGAAGAACCAACATATAGGCCCTCAGATGAAAAAGAAGTAGGATTTATAGAAGCAATTATTTCATTATTAGAAAAAGATCTTTCAGAATATGAATTACAAGGTGAAATATTTAATACTGCTAGAAAAATTGGAATTGAAATTGAAAAAGCCTTTAGTATTATGTATATGATATTACTTGGTTCTAATAAAGGACCAAGACTTGCTCCTTTACTTTTAGCATTAGATCGAGATTGGCTTATAAAGCGTTTAAAAAGTGTATTACAAAAAACTTCATAAATTTTTTTCAATTGCNTCTTTTAATAAATTTTCTTTTAATGCATTATCATCTTTGAAGATTTTATCTCCAATTATAATTAATGGTGTATTTAAAGCACCATACATTAATAATTCTGCCATAGCATTTCTATCCTTTTTTACATCTTTTTCCTCTACTATTTCATCATAAGATAATCCTTTATTTGTTAAAATACGTTGTAAAATAAATTTTGCTATAGAGCATTTTTCACATGAAGGACTTTTATATAATATTATTTTCTTCATTATATCACCTTATCTGAACATGTTTACTCTAAATGGATATTTCTTCCTAAATAATTTTTCTAATTCCATGGATAATTTTTCTTCAATTTTTGATTTAATATCTGTAGTTAATATTGGTCCTCCTAGAATTACCTCTCCTTTATTTAGCTCATATGTTGGTACAGGATCTCTTTTTAAAATATCCCAAATAATATTATAATTTCCAGAGATTACTCTTTTAAATGATTCTTTATCTAATATTCTAAAACCAGAATCATATTTCAATTCAAAATTTAAAGGCTCATATATTCTTGTTCCAATACCAATACTTTCATAAGGATTAATCATCATAACTTTTAATTGATATCCAATATCTGGACCTATAACAATAATATTTCCCTTAAAATCTGATATAAACTTCCATCCTTTAGGTTTTTTATTATATCTTTCAATAATTTCATTAATTGATTCTTCTAAGCTTATTATTTCCATANTTCTCAAATTTAATTTTTCAAATACAAATATAAATTTTAATTTCTCATTTTTAATTATGAGAAAAATACCAATTGCATTAACTATTGCTGGAAGTGATTCTGGAGGAGGTGCAGGAATTCAAGCAGATTTAAAAACTTTTGCAGCTTTAGGCGTTCATGGAACTTCTGCTATTACTGCTATTACTGCACAAAATACCTATGAAGTAATTGGAATTCAAGAAATAGATGTAGATATTATTGAAAAACAAATTGATGCAATTGCTAAAGATATGGGAATTGATGCTGCAAAAACTGGAATGTTAAGTAGCTCAAAAATTATTTCTACTGTTTCTAAATGTATTAAAAAATATGGTTTTCCTATTGTTATAGATCCAGTAATGATTGCAAAAAGCAAAGCTAAATTACTAAAAGATGATGCTATTGAAGTATTAATAAAAGAATTAATACCATTAGCTACAGTAATTACACCTAATATTCCTGAGGCTGAAGTAATTTCTGGAATTAAAATAAATAATATTGATGATATGAAAAAAGCTGCAAAAATAATTGTAGAAAACTATGGTGCTAAATCTGTAGTAGTAAAAGGTGGACATTTAAATTCTAATGAAAGTATAGATATTCTTTATTATAATGGAAATTATAGAGAATATAGAGCTCCAAGAATTGAAACAAAGAATACCCATGGAACTGGTTGTAGTTTTTCAGCTGCTATTACTGCAGAAATTGCTAAAGGAAATGATATTGAAAAAGCAATTGAAAATGCAAAATTATTTATTACTCATGCTATAATGTATGGATTACCTATAGGAAAAGGTCATGGTCCTGTAAATCCCATATCTTGGATATATATTCCTTATGAAAAATATAAAGTAATTGAAGAATTGAAAAAAGCTATTGAAATTATTGAATCCAATGAAAAAATAGCTTATTTAATTCCAGAAGTTCAAATGAATTTAGTAATGGCAATTCCATATGCAAAAGATATAAATGATATTGCAGGAATTCCAGGAAGAATAGTAAAAATAAAAAATAGAGCAAAAGCAGTATCTTCGCCTGAATTCGGATCATCATCTCATATGGCAAGAATATTATTAAAAATAATGGAATATGATAGTAATATTAGAGCTGCTATAAATATAAAATATTCTGAAGAAATATTGAAAATAATGAGGGATCTTAATTTTACTATATCATATTTTGATAGAAGAGAAGAACCATTAGAAATAAAATTAAAAGAAGGAGCATCATTACCATGGGGAATTGAACAAGCAATAAAGAGAATTGGAAGAATTCCAGATGCTATTTATGATTTAGGTGATATTGGAAAAGAACCAATGATAAGAGTATTTGGAAAAAATGCTATAGATGTTGTAAACAAAATAATTTCTATTGCTAATAAATTGAAACCTTAGCAACACCTTTTATTTTTAAAAATTCTGATATTAATTCTCCAGGAATTTTCTTTTCAACAATAAGTACTAATCTAGGCTCAGGAGAAAGTTCAGGATCATCAACTATTGCTTGTCTTATACTAAGACCATGATTTGCTAATATCATAGCAGCATTAGCTAAAATACCTGGAATTCTTGCATCTTCTGGTACTATTTCTAATACTCCAAAATTTAAATAACGTGCAACTTCTTTAAGAGAATGACCTGCAGATCTCAAATGATAAAATATTCTTCTCAATTCTTCTATTTCTTCTATCATTGATATTGTTTCAATAACTGTTCTTCTATCAACATTAGCAACTCTTGCAATACGTACTATGGGAATTTCAATTTCATTTAAAAATATTTTTCCATTTCTGATATTAAGACCATTATCTATTAATATACGAACAACTTTAAGTCTTTCAGGATAATCTTCAAAATACTTTTTAATAATACTCCACATTTTATTTCATAATTATTATTTAAAATTAAAAAATATAAAAATTGATGCTCCGGCCGGGATTTGAACCCGGGTCACTGGCTCGAAAGGCCAGTATACTTGACCGGACTATACGACCGGAGCTTGCCATAAATTTATGC
>QNVI01000021.1 GCA_004348015.1 Thermoproteota archaeon
GACTAGGAATATTTGGCATTACTCTAACAACACTAATATTATTACCTAGTATATTTTCAATAAAGTTAGTAGTTACTAATCCAACAACTGATACAATAATTTTAGACTTTACATAAGGTTTAATTTCTTCTAATATTTCCTTCATTTGTTTTGGCATAACAGCAATTATTATAATATCGCCAAATTTTGCACCATCTTTATTATCTTTGCTTACATTTATTCCAAATCTTTGTTTAAGTTCAATAAGACGATTTTCATTTATATCACAAGCAATAATATTATCTTTTGAAGCGAATCCAATCTCTAAAAGACGTTCTAGTATTGCACCACCCATTCTACCTGCTCCAATAATTGCAATTTTCACTTATATCCCCAATAATAATTATTTATTATAATTAAAAAGTCTTTGGATTATCTAAATGTATAAATATTTTCATAAGTTTATAGAAAATTATGTCTTCAGAAACTAGAACATTTAGGCTAGATAATGAAATAATAAAATATCTTGAACAAGAAGCAAAAAAACAAGGTGCTACATTAAATGGTCTTGTATGTAGAATTTTAAGAAATTATGTAAGAATAGAATCAAAAATTAAGCAAATTGGAATTATTTCATTATTTAGAGATGATTTTATTAATATATTGAATTTAATTGATGAAAATAAAATCTCAGAATTAGGAATAAAAATTGGAAATTCAATTCCAAAAGACATAATACTATTATTATTTGGAGAAATATCTATGAATTCATTAAGACAATTCTTATCATTAGTTTTACATGGATATTTGAATTGGATTAATGTTAATGAAGTAGAAAATGAAGATTATATTGAAATAAGAGCATGGCATAATATGGGTAATAAATGGTCAATATTTATTAAAAATTTTATAGAAAGCTTATTTATTTCAACAATTAATATAAAACCAAGATTTAAATATATATCAGATTCAAGTATTATTTTTACAATTAATAAAAATTAAAAAAAAACACAAATTAAAAAAAATAATATTATGAATTGATTGAAAAGTGTTTTTTTGTAAAACATGAAAACAATTATAAAAGTCCTCGCAGAAATTTCATAATGTATGTATGATCATGATTTTGAGAAAAGAGATCTTCGCTTTCTCAAAAGAAGAGGAAAACTTGAAATTTATCTTGACATTCTTTTTTCCATTTATAAGCTAGCAGGAAGAAGCTGGGCTAAAATTACAAGAGTTATGTATATGACAAATCTTAATCCCAAAAGCTTAAAGGAAAAACTACAAGAATTATCCTATCTTGATTTAATAATATGGGATGAGCGGGGAGTAAAACTTACTGAAAAGGGTTTTTCATTTTTAAAGGAAATAAATACCATTTTCGAAAAATATAAAATTCATCCCATATGGCATACGAAAGTATACGACTGATATATATTTTTAATATATATTCTGAATTTTTATTTATAATATTAATTTTTAATTCATATTTTTAATATTTATTTGTAATTTATATTTGTAATTTATATCAAAAATTCATATTATTTAAATAATTTTTATTTGAAATAAAAAATTGGGGGGAGAATGAGAAAAATAAATAAGAGGGGTATTGTAGGTATTGAAGCAGCAATCATACTAATAGCATTCGTTATTGTAGCTACAGCCTTTGCCTTTATGGTTGTGAATATGGGTCTTACTTCAACTCAACGTAGTAAAGAAGCCATAGAGCAAGGCCTTAAAGAGGCAACTAGCCCATTAACATTAGATGGTACAATACTATTAAAATCAGATCAGACTAATGCAAATAATATTTCAAATATAATTATACCACTTAAAACTTTAGGTGTAAAGTATGTACCAATGTGGGAAAATGAAACAGTTGTTAGTATAAAGATAGGTACAAGAGTAGCTTTAGCTAATATCTATGCAGGTATTAATCATACTATTGATCCTACAACAATGACTTTTGATGCAATAATTACTAATTTAACTAGTGGGCATTTAGATTATTGGTGGACCAATAAAGGTGTTAGTAATGAATCAGAAAAAACAGGAGCTGTTTTAGTCATTGTAAACGATAATAAAGATGACTCACTTGATTTCTATGAAAAAGGCTACTTAGTAATTCAATTAGGAGCTAATCATAGAGCATATCCAAGAGAAAATATTGTTATAGAGATTAGACCTGAAAAAAGTGCTCCATTAACTATTGAATTTACAGTTCCAGAGGCTGTACCTCCTAATGCATACATTACTGTTAGCTAGTAGTGGTGATTTCTTATGAAGTCTCATAATACTTCAAAATCCCGTAAAGGTACCATAGGTGTAGAAACAGCTATTATAATGATAGCTTTTGTTGTAGTAGCCTCAGTAGTTGCATATGTAATAATAAACATGGGCTTCTTCTCAGCTCAAAAGACCAAGGAGACCATTTGGAGAGGAGTAGAATCAGCATCAACTTCATTAGAACTTGATGGCTCAATAATTGGAAGAGCTGATAGCAATGGTAATTATATTGAGTTCTTAATTGTACCTATTAGATTATCTGTAGGTCGAACAGCAGTAGATTTGTCTAACAATAGTGTTGTGGTCTCAGTAATTGGTAGCAATTTTACAATAACTAATCTCTATAAAGGCATTAATGATACAACAGGAGTAACAGTAGAAAAAATAATTGAAGATCTAAAAGGTACCAATGAAAATGAGGCTTGGAGTGTAATATACAATAGTGATGGAGATAAACTCTTAGAACTTAATGAAAAGGCCTACATAATTATTAAACTGGATACTGCTACATATCAATTAAAACCATATGATAGAGTTACAATTGAAATAAGAATTGGTGATGGTGCAGCTCTAACAGTAACATGTCAAATGCCTCCAGGATTTTCACCTAATGAATACGTACGTCTTGGTTAATTTTTTCTTTTTTTTCTTTTTTTATGGTGATGTAATATGGCAGAAATGTCTGATAGATTTAATAAAATTGAAGAAGAAATGGAAAAATTAAAGCAAGAACTAAAGACAATTACTCAAAATTTTAATCAATCAATTGAAGAATTAAAAAAAGCAATTATTGAGGTTAAAAATAGTATTTCTGATATAGAAAATCCTTTTAATCTTCTCAAGATCATATCAAGTGAAGAAGATTTTCAACGCCTGAAAAAATCAACAGAAGAAAAAACTGAAAAAGTATCAGAAAAAGCAATTGAAAAAGAAAAAATAGAGAAGCCTGAGAAAATTGAAAAAGCTCCTGAAATTGAAGAAGCTGTTAAAAAAATTGCAGAAATTACAACAACAAGTTTTGAAGCTGGATTCTCTATAATAAAATGGGTATGGGCGCTATTAGATGCTGGCTTTGATAGAGATGATGTACTTAATCTCTCTAGATATTGTGAGAGTGTTGGATATCTTCCTAATAGATCATCTGAATATGTAGGATACATAGTAGATGCTATGAGTAAAGCAAGACTTGGAGGCTTGAATATGGAAGAATTCATGCTTATAATATATGGGGCTGCTAAAGCTTCCGGACTTAAGCTTGAAATGAAAGAACTTGAGGAAATTGCATTTAAATTATTGAGGAAAATCCTAAAGAAAATAAGTTTTGAGGGGAGGCAAGGTTGAGCGCCTCAACTATAAGTGAAAGTATTTTAGTATTAGCAGCAATAATTCTTGCAAGTGGTGTATCTGCTTATGCTACATATTCGACTGGTATTCTCAAAAATGATATGTATCAAGTTGTAAGTGATACAAAAAAGATTATGGAATTGAGAATTGAAATAGTCTATGCTTGTATTAATGGGAGTGTTTTTGTAGTATATGCTAAAAATATTGGTTATCTTCCCATAACAGATTATAATCTCATTGATGTTTATATAGGGCCATATGGCTCTGCATGTTTATATACTTATTCCTCATCACCAAGTACTGGTCACTTTACTATTACTGATGTTAATGGAAATAATTCTTGGGATCCTGGAGAGACTGCTATAATAACAGTATATCCTAATAGTATTCCACAAGCCTCAGTATATGAGGCAATTATAAAGCCATTACGCGGTACAGGAAGTAGCTATTTATTTCCACCACCTCCTTAGAAGGAGGTTTAAATATGAATTGTAAAAATAAGGGAATTAGTAGTGTCATAGGTAGTGCTATTATATTAATTACTTTTTTAACAGTAATCGGAACTACCTTTTTAACATTTTATGTATATTCTAAAGAAAACATAGATATATTAAAAAATTATATTCAAAATGAAAGAACTAGAATGGAAGTTTTACTCACATTGAATATTATAAATATAGAAAATAGGTCTATAACAGCAATTTTAAAAAATATTGGTTCAAGAACAATATTTCTTAAGCCTAATTGGAATGATATAATTGTTTATTATAAAGCTAATGATATTTGGTCTTCTTATTTAGCAAATTATAGCTATAATGTAAGAGTAATAAACTCAAATATATTATTTCAAGATAATCACAATTATATCAATCCAGGAGAAGAAGCAATTCTCAATATTCAATTACCTGATTATGCTCCAGATATCCCTATAAATGCTACAGTTATAGTTGTATTTGTATCTCATTATGGTATTTCAGCAATAGGAGAGGGGATGAAATCATGAAAATCATTAGTCTTGGCATTAAAGAGCTTGATGAGTCAATAGGTGGAGGAATTCCTCATCCAAGTCTAGTATCTATAGAAGGAGAGCATGGAGCTGGAAAGACTATTTTCACACAGCAAATAATTTATTCCATGTTAAGAGAGAATATGAAGGTACTTGTAATTACAGGAGAAACAACTACTAATGAGTATATCAACATGATGAAATCAGTAAAACTTGATGTAACAGATTATATCATTAAGAATAGATTTACTATATACCCTCTTCATGTTAGGGGTGTACAATGGAATAAATTCCTTTCCACACTCTTTCTTCGTGTAGTATGGGGTTATCTTGAGCTTAAAAAAGAAAAATTTGATTGTATTGCTATAGATAGTCTTAGTACGATCTCTACAGATACACCTTATAATGAATTTCTTACTTTTCTTACAAGAATAAAGAATATAGTTTCAGATGGGAAGTCAATTATAGTTACTTTCCATCCAAAAAGTCTTTCAGAAGATAACTTGATGAGACTTAAATCAGCAAGTGATGTATACTTAAAATTAACAAATACTAGGTTTGCTGAGACTCCAATTAAAATTCTTGAAGTTGTAAAACTATGGGGAGGAGGTCAACGAAAAAGCTCAGTAATGCTTGAAATTCATCCTTCAATAGGTCTTAGGGTAATGCCTTTAGGAGGAGTAAAACTTTGAGGCTTTCTTTAAAAATCCCTAGTCTCAAGATAAGCTTACCACTTAAAAAAGTAATTGAAGATACAGAAGCTAGACTCATTGAAATGGGTAAACCAAATAATCTTGAAGAGGCAATTAATCAATGTCCATATCTTAAAGAATATTTAGATAAGCTCAAAAATAAACCAAATTATATATCAACGCTTAGTTATGGTGTTAAATTTGGTGAGCAAGTAAATATAATTTATCCCCTTGGAAGAGGAATTTTTGTTCATATTGAAACTGGTGAAAAACGTCTTTATAATGTAATCGAACCGCCAAAACAAGATCCAAAAATTTTAGAAGAAGTTGAGGCTGCCATTGCACTTTTAATTACAAATAAGGAAAAAGTAGAAGGTAATAAAGTAGATATCTTAGTTAAATTGTATAGAGAGGCTTTAAAAAAGGGAAAATTAAAACTTAAAGGAGATACCAATTGGGTACTATATTATTTTCTAAGAGAAAAAGTTGGTCATGGTTTTCTAGATCCATTTCTTTTAGATGATTGGCTTGAGGATATAAGCATACCTGGTGGTGGAAGAGTATTTGTATATCATAAGCTTTTTGGGTATCTTGAGACTAATGTTATAGTAGAAAAAACAGAAGTTGATCGATTACTTAGAAGTCTAGCTGAAAGATATGGGAAAGTTTTAAGTTTTTCAAATCCTATTGTTGATCTACATCTTCCAGACGGCTCAAGATTTAATATAGTATTTGGAGAAGATATAAGCCTAAGAGGAAGTAATTTTACTATTAGAAAATTTAGTAAAGAACCTATATCTATTGCTCAGCTTATTAAATGGAAAACACTTTCTGCAGAAATGGCAGCTTATCTCTGGTTACTTATTGAAGCAGGGATTTCATTTTTTGTATGTGGAGAAACTGCCTCAGGAAAAACAACAACTCTTAATGCTTTAACAGCTTTTATAAAACCTAATGCCAAAATTGTGAGTATAGAAGAGACACCTGAAGTTAATGTTCCACATAAAAACTGGGTAAGAGAAGTGACCAGACTTCATACTGGTAGTCCTGTAACAATGTTTGATCTTGTTAAAGCTGCTTTAAGACAGAGACCAGACTATATAATCATAGGTGAGATAAGAGGAGAAGAAGGTCGTGTAGCATTTCAAGCAATAGAGACTGGACATCCAGTTATATCAACAATGCATGCAGGAAATTTACCTCAATTATTTCAAAGACTTACCTCTGATCCAATAAATGTTCCAAAAAGTCATGTTGATAGTTTAAATTTAGTTTTATTTCAAGCAAGAATAGAAAGAAAACATAAATTCATAAGACGTGTAACATCAATAAATGAAATTATTGGTTTTTCAAGTGAAAGTGGGCAATTAAATTTTTTACAGACTTTTACTTATGATTTTGATGCTGATGAACATAGATTTTCTGGTTCGAGTTTTTTATTAGAAGCAAAAGTCTTGCCACTTAAAGGTATGGATATTAGTAATTTAGATAAGCTTTATTACGAGATGAAGATGAGAGCTGAAATTCTTACATGGCTCTCAGAAAATGATCCATCATATGATAGTGTTTGGAAGACTGTAATTACAGTAGATAATTATGGAGTGGATTATGTTTATGATAGAATTAAAAGAGGTCTTAAACCGTGGAACGAAAGTTAAAAATAGTAATATTATCTATTGTAATATCACTTTTATCCATTTTATCATTTTTATTATTACAAATTAATATATCATATGCTTATTATGCTCTTATTATTGGAATTATAATTCCCATAATATACTCAATTATTGCTCTTAAAAGAAGACAGAGAGGAAAACTTGATGTTAGATTGGTCATGATGATATTACATATGTATGTTGTAAGTTTAGGAGAGGCTGGTACTGATAAGCTTATTGATACAATTGCAAATTTTCAAGAATATGGTACATATAGTAAAGTTTTTGCTTATATTAAAAAGCTTGCAAAAGATTTTGGCTATGGGTTTAGTAAAGCTATACTTCATGTATCAAAAACTGTAAAATCTCCTTTTAGAGACATATTGATACGTCTTTCTGAGGCTTTTTCTAGTGCTAAACCAAAAGGATACTTTGAGCTTGAATATTCAACGATTATGGAGGAATACTCTGGATTTTATACAAGAATGTTGGAATCTTTAAGATTACTTGGAGGCATGTTCTCAACATTTCAAAGTGTTTCAGTATTTATAGTAATGACAGTTTCAATATTAACGATATTCATAGTAGATGAGAGAGTAGTTCCAATAGCTTATTTAATAGCCATATTCTCCACAGTTATTATGTTTTTTAGCTTTAGAATGGTAACAATAAGAGATCCAATTGTATATAAAGGAAGGAGTCCTCCAAGATCTTATAAAATATTCAGAATGCTATTTCTCTTAACATTAGCTCTTATACCTTCTGCTATTATTATAGCTTTATTTATGGGAATACCATATGGATTAATTTCAATAGGATTCATTCTAATTTTACCAGGTATTGCAGCCCATAGATTAGAATCATATGTTAATTCCATAGATGAAAACTATCCTGCTTTTCTAAAGGCATTAGGTGAAAGCCTATCATCAACTTCTGATATAAAATCAGCATTAGAATATGTTCTCTATATGGAGCTTGGAACTCTTAAAGAACTTATAGCAAAGTTATTAGCTAGAATTAAGATAGGAATAGATAGTGAAGTCGCTTTTAATTTTTTGGCCTCGGAATCAGCTTCCTATAAAGTTTATACGTTTAATAAAATATTTTTAGATGCATTTAGAGGTGGAAGTAGTGCTATAGATACAGGAAAGATCCTAGGAAATAGTTTGATAAGATTTTTAGAGTTCAGAAAGAAAAGAATTGCAACTTCAAAAAGTTTTGAAGGTGTTGTATTAATACTTCAACCTATAACAGTTGCTTTATTAGTAGTTATGAGTAATTTATGTCGATTTTTTTCATCATTAATTATTTCTCTTCCATATTTCACATTTGGTAAAATACCTTTAGATATAATAAATATTGGAAATATTGTACTTATATTATTAATAACAATATTGAATTCATTTGCAATAATGGAAGCTCGAGGAGGATTTTGGGGTTCAAGTTTACTATATGCAGGAATATTATTCATAGTTAGTGGAGCAGTGTGGCTTGGAAGTGAGATGCTTGTAAATCAAATATTTGGAGGAATAGAGGGCATAGGTATATAAGTGAGCTGCTCTGCAACGGGGGCTTCCACTGTTTATAGTAAGCTTTATGTTTATCTCCTCATTTGCTAGTTTGGGGGCTCACATTTCCCATAGATCCCATTATTCCATGGGATGAGCTTCTATTTTACCTCACCATGTAGGTTCATAGATAACTGCAACATGCTCGAATATTCTCATCTATTTAAGATTTGACCATTCATTCCAAGCTCTAGATTTTCTGAGTCCCAATTATTATAAAAATTAGCTCAGTATTGGAGTCACACATCATAATTCAGTTCTGCAATAGTACATCATAGCTAATTAATATATTATTTAAATCAAATTAATATATTTTTCATAAAATGAGAAAAATAAATAAAATTGTTATTCAAATAAGAATTTAGAATAAAAATGATGGAAATAAGCTCATTATATTTTACCATAGGATTGATATTAATTATCATAGGTATAATACTTGTAATATTTTCATCAATAAAAATGATTAGTAAAGGTAAAGGAGAATCTGCAGGTCTTATTCTTATTGGTCCAATACCAATTATATGGGGTACTTCAAGGAAAATTTTTGCTATTACAACATTAATAGCAGCTATAATTATTTTCATTGTAGTAATATCATGGATTTTGAGCATCACAGGTGGTTAAAATGAGTAAGATAAATTATGTAAGAGTAGTATTTTTGAAAAAAGTAGGAGCATTTATTGGTAGTGATGGTAAGACCTATGGTCCTTATTCCCCTGGAGATGAAGCAATTATTCCTGAAGAAGATGCTAAATCCTTAGTTTTTGAAGGAGCTGCAGCAAGAATTGGAGGATATACAGTAGAAGAACCTATTGAATCAGTAAAAGAAACAATTTCATCACCTATAATTCTTTTAATTATTGGTTTTATTTTGATAATGATAGGATTTATTATAATGTCCTTTTCAGCTATAAGTTCTAATGGAATTATTTGGATATTTCCATTTCCACCAATATCAGTTACAGGTCCTTTAATAATATTTGCAATTCTTCCATTAATCATTTTCTTAATATTCTTCATTGTCTTTATTTACATTATGATTAAACATTTATAGATCATATCATCTGTATATTTCTATGGTTTCTTTTCTTCTTTTTCTCAACCATGACTTTATGAAATTCTCTATTTCATATCGATAAAATGGATCTCTCCATGCATCTTCTAAAATTTTACATTCATTCATTGCACCTACTATACCAAAATAACTTATTAGCTCATTGTATAATTGTCTTTTTTCATTTTCACTTAACCAAATCCTCATATTATTTAATATGAAATCCAAAACTAATAGACTCATTCTCTCTCATTAAATATTTAAGAATCAATAATATTAAATATTTTCTAGAAAAGGTGAATAAATGCTAATAAATGATATGATCTATTCAATAATTATAATGACTATAGCTTGTTTTCTTGGCGTATTCATTGCTAATTTAATTTTTGAATTTAGTTTAATTCAATTAATTTCAAAACCAATCATCCCAATCATGAAAATTGCAAATTTACCAACTATACTCTCAATACCAACATTAATTTCAATAATTGATATAAGAGGAGGATTAAGCATAATTAGCTCAATAAAAGATAAAATAGATGACTCTGTTGTAATATCATATAAGCTAGTTACAAGACCTTTTTCAATTATTCCTCTTTTACTTCGTAATTATTTGCCAATTTCGATAATATCCTTAGGATTATTTACTGGATCTTTTTACATAATACTAATTTTTATTTCAGCACTAATATCTATGATTATTGGAATAATATATGGTAGATTAAAAATTAAAAAATCATATGATTTAGAATTGATAAGTAATAACAAAGAAAAAAGAAAAATTGATGTAATTAAAAATTCTTTAAATTTAGCAATAGATACAACTAAAAAATTATTCCAAAATATGTTATCATAATTTCAATAATTTCACTTTTAATAAGTATGGGATTTTTTAATATAATTTCTGATAAGTTAGATATTTTCATAAGACAATTTGGATTTTCTTCAAGCTCTGCTTTATTAATATCAATACATACTATAAGTCCAACTTCTTCTATATTAACAGCAGGAGAATTATTAAAGAATGGATTAATAAGTATTAAAGAATGCTTATTAGCATTATTGATAGGAAGATTATTATTTATTATAGTTATGGATTATCCAAGACATTCTTTTCCTTTTTATGTATCATTCTTTCCAGTAAAGCTTGCTTTTAAGCTTGTAACAATAGAAATAATTATTAATATTATTATTACACCAATTTTAATGATAATTGTATATTTTTTAATTCCATAATGATTTTTAAATATGAAAAATTATTTTTATATAGGTGAGTTCTTTGGAAGATGAAGGAATAATAGTTGTAACAACAGATTCAATTCCTGGATATAAAATTAAAGAAATAAAGGGAATTGCAAGAGGAGGAGTAGTAAGAGCAACACATTTAGGTCGTGATATTATGGCCACGCTTAGAAATATTACTGGAGGAGAAATAAAGGAATATACTCAATTACTTGCTGAAGCAAGAGAAGAAGCTTTAAAAAGAATGATAGAATCTGCTAAAGCCATGGGTGCAAATGCTATAATTGGATTTAGATTTGCTACAGCAACAATTTCAATGAGAATGGCTGAAATATATGCTTATGGAACAGCAGTAGTTATTGAAAAGGAATGAAAAATGCTCAATTTTATATTTCCAATAATTGGAGGATTATTTGGAATTATTTTTCTACGTTTAATTGGATTTAAAAAATTTAATATTGGAGATTTATTACTTGGTTTTGTGGTATTTTTCATATCAATTATTATTCAATCTTTTATTCAACCATTACCATTTATAATTTATATTGGTAATTTAGCAAATCCTATAGAAATCCAAACAAAAATAATGAAATATATTTTATCTCAGGGATTGCTAATGATTTTATTATTATCAATTTGGTTTGGATTTATTGCAGCAATTATTCAATCAGGATTTAAGTATTTATTCATAAGGAATAAATCATATTCAATTTCTATGAATGTTGGAGCTGGATTTGGTTTAATTGAGGCATTTTATATTGGAATAAGTGGATTAATTTCACAATTTTTAATTGCTCAGCAATTCAATATCCCTATTTATTATTATTTAATTTCAGGATTAGAAAGATTTTCTGTTCTTCTTTTCCATGCTGGAAGTACATTATACTTATTTGATTCAATAAAAAGAAGGAAAGGATTAATTGGATTTTTAGTAATAGTATTTATTCATGGATTAATTGATTTTCTAGCAGTACTCTATCAATTTACTGGAAGTTTAATAATACTTGTTTTAACTGAAGTAATTACTCTATTGACAGGTTTATTATTAACATTAAAGCTTTATAAAAAAGCTATAGAAGAACCAAAAGAGAAAATTCTATGGTAAAATTAATTGTTTTTCATTACTTCTAAAAAATCATATATAATTTTCTTTTTAACCATTTCTTCATAAATTCTCCATACTCTTTTTGTAGTTAAAAATGAAGTCTTAAAACCTTTTTCTTCAAGTTTTGCTATTATCTTATCATAAAAATCTTCTGGTTTAATAAAAATCTCCTTATTTAAAATCTCCATTATTTCTTCCATAATATCAGAATTATGAGGATATCCTTTCTTTCTTTTCTTCATATTAATTCACTTGGAATATTATTTGGATAATAGAAAATCTTAGGCTTAATACCTTTTTTCCTAAGTCTTTCAGCCACATGAGGATACATAAATACATATTCTTCTTCTATCATATTAGCAAATTTAATATCAATTTCCATTAATCTCTCTTTTATTCTTTTATAATTTTCTTTATCACAAAAGGATAACATAACTGCTGGATGACATGATACTCCATAATCTAGTAAATTCTTTAATGCTTGAAGTTGTAAATTAAATTGCTCAGGTAATGCTCCAGTTAATAATGAAAATTCTTCTTCATTTGTTCCCTTAATTGATACTCTTACATGTACTCTACTAAATTTTGATAATTCTTTTGCATATTCTTTATCACTACCAATGAGAATTCCATTTGTTTCAAGAATAAAATAAAATAATCCATCATTTTCAACAAATTCTAAAATTTTTAATAAATGATTTTTACCTATAGTCGGTTCATTTCCACTAATTCTAATTTGATTATAACCTTTTTTTAGAGCACAATTTTTAAGAGAATTATAAATTTCCTCTGGTGTGTAAAATTTACCTATTTTTTCAGGAAAATCCCTTGGTGCACCACTCCAGCAAAAAATACATCTTAAATTACATCCACAACAATCTGCTGTTGCTATACCTCCATACCATCTACCACTTCTAACAACTCTATAATATTTTCTACTTAGATTTTTAGTAACAATTCTCTCAGTAATTTCTGATAGTTTTAATGCATCAAATGTCATCAATTAATAATTAAAAATAGATAGTAATGAAGTTTATGATTTTGATTTATCACTTAAATAATCAAAGAGTTTTTTAAAGAATTCTTCTCTTAATATTCTATTTCTTGATAGCTTAAAATTAATAAGATCTACTAGATTATCTAAATGCTCTTTATTTATTATTATTTTTTTATTAATAATGACTGGAATTTCTATTCTATCAATTCCATTAATTTCACAAACTATTTTTTCCTTCTTCATACTTATTATTCCACTGTGTTTAAATCCTATTCCTCTTGCAATTCTTATTATTTTTATGGCATCTATTAGTTTTTTACAAATGATATGCAAGATAAAAGGTTCTTGTTTTAACCAAACTAATTTTTCATTTGAATATTGAATAATTTTATTCCAAATATCTTCAGAACTTACAATATCATGCCATTTTCCGACTTGAAAGGAATTCTTTTTACTACCTCCATCTATTAAAACAATTACTCTTCCAGCACAACTTGATGTAGTGTATATATCTTCAAATTCATTAATTCTCAATAAATAATTAACTATTGAACTATCCACTTTACCTTTTTTTATTGCTTCATTCAATTCCTTAATTATTTCTTTCTTTCTATTTTCAAACATCAAAAATTTTCTTTTTCTTGTATTTTTTAATTTTTTCCTTTATAATAAGAAAATTAAAATTGAATTATATAATAAAATTAATTTTTATAATATAAATAAATATTATAAAAAGAAAAAATAATTTATTATAATAATAAGTATAAAATAATATTTTGACAAAAGCTTCTCTTCAAGTTCTTATGAGATTGCATGTTTAAATATAGCCAGCTAGATGTATAAATTCAAAAATTATAAAATCGTATACTTGAGTTTTTAAATTTTTTATAATAAAAAAATTTTACATAAAAACCTAAGAATAAGCCTATA
>QNVI01000022.1 GCA_004348015.1 Thermoproteota archaeon
AATTGCTTCAAAGCTTGGAATAAATAATGAATTAATGATCAAATATGAATCTCAGCTTGTTAGACTATTTATTGAATATTGTAAATTTAAAAAATGTAGTAAATGCTTAGTTGAAAACTTATGTTTTAGAGCATAGCAATTGCTGATCAGAATAGTATCACTTTTTCGAAAAATTTATTAACTATGCAACATATAGTATTACAAAACTTAAAAAAAGTAATACGGTGATTATATGGTTGAAATGTCTCTTATTGAAAAAGCTAAGGAATTTCATGGCCATATATGTCCTTTTCTAGTATTGGGTTTGAGGGCTTCAGAAATAGCCATGAAAAGATTAGGTATAGAAAAAGCAAGAGAATCAGAAACTGTAGCTGAAGAGATTTTAGCAATAATTGAATGTAATAATTGTTTTGCTGATGGTGTACAAATTGCTACTGGTTGTACCCTTGGCAATAATTGTTTAATATATTTAGACTTAGGAAAAAATGCTGTTACTATAGTAAGAAGAAGCAATTGGAAAGGAGTTAGAGTTTATCTAGATGGAAATAAATTCAATAATACTTATTTTAATGAAGAAGATTCAAAGCTTTTTGAAAAAGTTGTTATTAAAAGAGAGGGAAAAGATGAAGATGAAGAAAAACTGAGAAAGCGTTGGACTGAAATAGCTTTTTCGCTTATGAATGCACCTGAGGATCTATTTAAAATAGAAGATGTAAAAATTGCAGAAATTGAAAGAGCCCCAATATTTGAAAGTATAAGATGTGAAAAATGTGGAGAGCTTGCAATGAAGACAAGAATTTTTGAAATCAATGGAAAGAAGCTTTGTTTGAGTTGTATTGGTAAATGTGAGGCTATTATTGGAAGGGGCATAGTTTCAGAATTCAAAATTCCTTTTATAAGGAGTGAAAAATTATGAAAAAAGGATTAATAAAAATTCTATTAATAGCAATAATATTGATTTTAATTGCTTTACCATTTAGCTATTTCGTTACATCCTATGGATCATTTCAACAATCTTCAAAAACTTCAATAACAGACATCTTAGGGCGTAATATTACATTACCAAGTAAAGTTGAAAGAATTGTTGCAATAGGACCAGGAATGCTCAGACTTGTATGCTATTTAAATGCAACAAATTTAGTTGTAGGAGTTGAAGAAAGTGAATTGAAATGGGGATTTATTGGTAGAGATTATGCAATGGCTTATGGTGATCTCTTTAAAAATCTACCAATAATTGGACCTGGAGGTCCTGGCAAGCCACCAGTACCTGAGCTAATAATAGCTGTTAAACCTGATGTTATTATAATGAGTAGAACTTATTGTGATTTTTATGATCCTGATAGACTTCAAAAAGAAGTTAATGCAACTGTTATTGTAATGGATTATGGCCAGGCTGGACAGCTTGATATTGAAGGAATTTGTAATGCTTTATCTACTTTGGGAAAAGTTTTAAATCGTGAGGAAAGAGCAAATCAACTTATTAATTTTATTAAAAGCATACAAATTGAATTAAATGAAAGAACAAAAGATATAAGTCCAAGACCAAAGGTCTATGTAGGAGCAGTATCATATAAAGGAGCTCAACCATTTACATCAACTCAATCACCTTTTCCACCTTTATCCTTATTAAATACAAAATCAATAGCTGATAATTATACTAAGACTACTGGTTTTGTTAATTTAGATTTTGAAGTAATTATACATGAACAACCTAATNTAATATTTATAGATGAAGGAAATTTACAAACAGTAATAATGGATTTTAATAAAGATCCTAATAAATACTTACAATTANATGCTTTTAAAGAAGGTAAGGTCTATGGCACATTACCATACAATTACTATCATACAAATATTGCAACTGCTTTAGCTGATGCATATTACATTGGAAAAATATTATATCCTGAGAAATTCAAAGATATAGATCCTGAGAAAAAAGCAAATGAAATATTTCAATTATTTATTGGAAAACCTATTTATCAAGCCTATGCTGATGCATATGGTGGTTTCAAATGCTTATCAGATATATTCAAGGTGCAATAGATGAAAAACTCATCTCATAAAAAACAATTGATATTATTATTACTAATTATTTTTACTATCTTTTTAATTCCAATATCAATTTGGCTTGGTTATTATAAAATATCAATAATTGATATTATTCGCATAATTTTTATGTCTGATGGAAGTCCAATATCAACTATTATTTGGGATTTGAGATTCAGAAGAATTTTAGCAGCTATAATCATAGGAGCAATTTTAGGAGGAGCAGGCACTGCAATTCAAGCTACTATGCGCAATCCTTTAGCATCACCATTTACCTTTGGTCTTTCCTTTGCTGCTTCTCTTGGAGTAGCAATTGCTCTTTTAATTTTACAAGGAGGATTAATTCAGCGCTATCAAATCTATGTTTATAATCCATTTATAATTGCAATATGTGCTTTTATTTTTTCATTAATACAAGTTTTAATTATTCTTTTACTTGCATATAAGGCTGGATTAAGTGCTGGCTCCTTGGTTTTATCAGCAATAGCAATTTCATTTGCCTATCAAGCTATATTATATCTTCTACAATATTTCTATCTCAATGAAATATTAGTTTCAACAGTAGTATTTTGGACTTTTGGAGATTTAGGGAGAATATCTTGGGAAGAACTTAAGCTTGTTTCTATAGTTTCAATAGTTTTAATTATTCCATACTTTATTTATAAATCAATAGATTATGACTTAATATTAGGAGGAGATGAATTAGCAAAATCCTCTGGAATTAGTCCTGAAAGATTAAGAATAGAGACTACTATTATTGCAGCATTAGGAACAGCCTTAGCTACATCATTTGTTGGAGTTATAGGATTTGTATGTCTTGTAGCCCCTCATATTGCTAGACTTCTTGTTGGAGGTGGACATAGATATTTAATGCCAACATCTATGATAATGGGATCAATTATACTTATGCTATCTGATACGATTGGTAGAACAATTATTTCACCTACTATCATACCTGTAGGAATAATGACATCCCTACTTGGTGTTCCAATTTTAGTTTACTTATTAATTAAAAGTGGTAGATATGGTTATAGAGATTGAAGTAAAGGGAATAAAATTATATTATAAAAGCACAAAAGCACTTGATGGTGTTTCTTTAAATGTAAAAAATGGTGAAGTTTTATCTATAATTGGGCCTAATGGAGCTGGTAAGAGTACGCTTTTAAAAGTAATTAATAGAGTTTTAAAACCTCATATGGGAATAGTTCTTATAGATAAAAAACCTATTCATAATTTAAAATCAATAGAAATAGCCAAGAAAATAGGCTATGTACCCCAGAGATTAAGAGCTACAGGAATGCTAACTGTTTATGATTTTGTTATGACTGGTAGAAGACCTCATATTAACTTTATACCAACAAAAGAAGATGAAGATAAAGTATATGAAATATTGAAAAATATTGGATTATTGGATTTTGCTGATAGAGCATTAGAGGAATTAAGTGGAGGAGAACTTCAAAGAGTTATGATAGCAAGAGCATTAGCTGGAGAACCAGAGGTAATATTATTTGATGAGCCTACAAGTAATTTAGATTTAAGATATCAAATAGAAGTACTTAATTTGATAAGATCCTTAAGTAATAAAGGATTAATAGTCATAATGGCACTACATGATCTAACTCAAGCCTATAGAGTTTCTGATAAGATAATAATGCTAAATAGTGGTAAGGTAATTGCAGTTGGAAGTCCAGATGAAGTTCTAAATCCAGAATTAATATCAAAAGTCTATGGAATACCAGTAATTATTATTAAAGAGCATAAAATAATTGTACCATTATTTTAATTATAGTTATTAGAAAAATTTCTTAGAAAATTTCAGGGGATGAAAATGATCATTTCAATTAAACCTATTGGAATTGTTCATGTAAATTTAAATGATGATGAAGTAAAAGCTCATTGGAATGAAGGAATTGAAGGAATTATTGAAATTTATGAAGATTATACTGAAGGATTGTATGGAATTGAAGGATTTTCTCATATAATGTTAATTGCATATCTTCATAAAGTTACTGATGATAAGCGTAAAGTCCTTAAGGTTAAGCCAAGACGATTAAAAATGCTTGGATTAAATGAAGAAGAAATACCTGAAGTTGGTGTATTCTGTACAGATTCTCCACATAGACCAAATCCCATAGCTATGACTATAGTAGAAGTTAATTGAAAGAAATGATAGATTTCTTAAAGTTAAAAATTTAGATTTATTTGATAAAACTCCTATTTTGGATATAAAGCCATATACTTATTCTAGAATAATTCAGAAAATTAAAATTCCAGAATGGTATGAAAAAGCAATTGAAAAAATAAAAAGTAAATATCCACAAGCTAAAGATTTTTAATAATTGGTTCAGAATTCCATACTTCAATCATTAAATAGAGTATTAGCCATACTGGCTAGCATCATGGGCTCACTAAGAGCAAGAAAAATAAAAATATTAAGATTAAGAATAAATTTTTCCTTTATATGTTAATTCATAAACTTCTTTCTTAAAAATAAATCCCTTAATTTTTCTTTCAATTAATTCTTCAGTCTCAAGCTAATTAACTATTTCTAAAACATCATAAATACCAATACTTGTTAGCTTAGATATTTTACTATGAGAATTAGCTTCTCTTGCAATTGCCTCAAGTACAGCATATCTTTTGAGGTGTATACATACAATCATTTCTCCTTTCAGTCTTTTTGAATTGCTAAAAAATTATTTTTGATACTTAAAAATTTATTAAAAATTCCTTCAATATATATTATTGGTGTGATTATTGGCTAAAGTTGGTTATATTAAACCACTAAGACTACTAGTAAGAAAGAGAGTTGGTTATATTAGACCATTAAGGATGAGGTAAATGGGAGTAAGAGTTAAATTAAGATTAAAATATGGAGATGTATCACTAGATTTAGTTGCATTAGTTAATACTGGTTATGAAACTGATGTTCCAGAGTTATTAATTCCAGTAAATATAGCTGAAAAAATTGGATTATGGCCTAAGCTACCAGATAATATTATTATAGAAACTTATAAAACTGCATCAGGATTAATGAAAGTTTATAGAATAAGAGGAGCAAATGTAAGTTTACTTATAGAAGATAAGGAAAGAGAAAATATTGAAGTTTTTATAGTTATTTCTGAATATAGTGATGAAGTTTTAATAAGTGATCAATTAGCTAGTAAGCTTGGTATAGTAATTGAAGATCCTGCTAAAGGCTTATGGAGAATCAAAGGAGAATCAATAATAAGAAGTAGTGAAAAATAATTTTAAATTATTAAACTACATAATCTATCCTCATTTTTTAAACATTTATATAAATTTTATTAGTGTAAACCTAGTAAAATTTAAATATTCTTAATAAAATATTATTCAGGGGGCTAAGGAGTTAGATATTATGAGTTTAAAAGCTGAAACAAAAACTGAAGCCAAATTAAAAAGACCTGATGCATTAACTGCTATTGCATATGCTGCTATCACATCAGCAGTTACAGGTGTAGGATTTTTACTAACTGCTCCAATACCACTAATACCTGGCGCTATTCATTGGAGAGTTCTTGCATTTTTACCATGTATTTTTGGAGTAATGTATGGACCAATAATTGGTTTTATTTCAGGTGCTATTGGTAATACTTTATGGGCTGTATTAGGAGGATACTTTAATCCAGCAACTCCAATATTTGATTTAATTGGTGTTGGTATTACTGGTTTACTACCTGGATTATTAACTAAACCTAATGATGCATTAAGTAAAACTGGCTTAATTAAAATAGCAGTAATTTCCTTTATTGCTGGTATAATCATGGTCCCAATTGTTGCTATAGGATTTGATTGGGTTGGAGTAGCACCTTTTATACCAGCTGTTATTCTACTATCACTTAGTGATTTACTACCAATTCTCATTGGAACACCTATAGTAGTAAGAGCTATTGTACCAGTATTAATGAAAAGAGGCTTAATACGATGGAGGCTTTAAACAAATTAATTGTTAATAACTTAAGTTGTAGCTATAGTAAGTGTAAAGTTCTTAATAATCTTTCTTTTTCTTTAAGAAAAGGAGAAGTATTAGCAATAGTAGGACCTTCTGGTTCTGGAAAAACAACACTTGCTTATTGCTTAACAGGTATAATACCAAATTATATTAAAGGAGATATAAGTGGAGAAATTCTATTAAATGGTGAAAACATCTTAGGAAAAAAACCATGTGAATTAATTGGTAAGATCGGTCTTATAATGCAAGATTATGAAACTCAAATCTTTGGTTTAACTGTAGAAGAGGATATAATATTTGGATTAGAAAATATTGGACTTGATAGAGAAGAAATTAATAAGAGATTAAATTGGGCATTAAAATCTTTAGGATTAGAAAATTATAGAAAAAAATATACATCACAACTTTCAAGTGGCTTAAAACAAAAATTAGTTATAGCATCTACAATATCAATGTATCCTGAAATTATTGTTATGGACGATCCTTTACTTAATCTTGATTGGATTGGAATAAAGAATTTAGAAAAAATTATAATTGATTTAAAGAAACAAGGTATTAGCTTCATAATACTTACTAAACATATTAAGGGATTAGAAAATGCTATTGATAAAATTATTATGTTAAGTAATAATAGTGAAATAACTCCTATTATTAATAATATCAGTAAAAATAATGAAAGAATTCCACTTATAGAAGTAAATAATGTTTGGTTTAAATATCCTAATGGAGATTTTGTAATTAAAGGAATATCTTTGAATGTTTATAGTGGTGATGTTTTAGCTATAATGGGTCCTAATGGTTCTGGTAAGACAACATTAATAAAGCTTATGAGTGGTTTATTAAAGCCTAATAAAGGTTATGTAAAAATTGTTGGTAAAAATACTAAAAATTATAGTGCAGCAAAATTAGCTAAACATGTAGCTATTGCATTTCAAAATCCTGAAAAACATATAACATTTGAAACTATATGGGATGAAGTTTCATTTGGATGTAAAAATCTTAAATTACCATTATCTTATGCTGAAGATGCACTAAAATATCTTCAACTAACTAATCGAATTCATGATCCTCCATATGAATTAAGTATGAGTGAAAAAATTAAGCTTAATATTGCTTCAGCTCTTGCATTAGATCCTGATGTTCTTATTTTAGATGAACCAATAACAATACATGATTATAATTCATTTAATATAATTAAAACTGTAATAGAGAAAATGCAAAATATGAATAGAGCTGTAATAATTGTTACACATGATTCTGATCTTGCTTTTAATTTATGTAATAGAATTATCATAATTAATAATGGTATTATTATAGCTGATGATAAACCACAATCAATTCTTCTTAATTATGATTTAATACAAAAAATTGGATTAAAACCAGTTGAGGTATCTCTATTATGAATTTGAATAATATTTTTTCTAATATATCTTTAGATCCTAGAACTAAAATTATAGTTTTTCTTGGACTTTTTTGCTTAACATTTACTGTAAAAGATCTTTATTGTTTTCCATTTCTAACTATAATAACAGCAATTATAGTATTACTTGGTAGAAATATGAAGATCTTTCTAAAAATGCTAATAAAGTTCATTCCTATACTTTTAATTGCATTTATACTATGGTCTATTTTTTATAGTTGGTCACTATTTTATAGAAGTAGTTCAACTACTATTAATTTAGATATAGGTATATTTATGACACTTAGACTTCTTACAATTATTTCTATTTCACTTGCTTTTATTTTAGTAGTAAAACCTGAAGAATTAATTAAAGCATTAGAATTATTTAGACTTCCTTATGCTTTAGCATTTACACTAGGTTTAGCATTAAGACATATAAATAATATGTCTGATGAGTATAGAGCAATTAAAGAAGCAAGAATATCAAGAGGATTAGAACTAGATCATGGCTCTTTATTAAAAAGAATTAAGAACTATACCTATGTACTTATACCATTATTAATTAGAGCAATGGAAACTGCTGAAAAAATAACATTAGCAATGGAGCTTAAAGCATTTAATCTTAGAAAAACTAAACATAAATTAGATTATAGACTTAATACTATAGACTACTTAATAATTACCATTATGATTATTACCATAGGAATTTCTATAGTTTATTATAATTTTAGAGGTGTTTTACTATGATTAAGCCAAGAGTTTGTGAATATAATAATCAGGAATATCATATTGTAAAATTTAAAAATATTACAAGAAAACTTCCTATTGTATCTATTGGAAATGGAATATGGATTGCATCTGATGCAGAACTTGTTTTAGGAGATGTTGAATTTATAAGTAAGATTTCTGAGGAAATAGCTGAGCTTATAAAGCCATTTAATCCTGAAGTAATTGTTACTCCAGAATCAAAATCTATAGCATTAGCATATGAAATATCAAAAAATTTAAACATTAAAAAATTTGTAGTTGCAAGGAAAAGTATTAAAGCTTACATGAAGGAATGCTTAGTTGAAAAAGTAAAATCAATAACAACAAAAGGAGAACAAATATTAGTATTAACTAATGATGATACTATGTTTATTAAGAATCGTAAAGTATGTATATTTGATGATGTTGTATCTACTGGTGGGACAATAACTTCATTAGAAGAACTTGTTAAAAAAGCAAAAGGAATAACTGTATGTAAAGCATGTATATGGCTTGAAGGTCCATGGTATAATGATTCTGAATTAATATTTCTTGATGTACTTCCAATATATGTTTCTAAAGAAAAATTATCAGATTTTGTAAATATTTAAACATCTTTACCAATATTGAGGTTTTTCATTATATTTTATCTACTGGATCATCAGAAAATTTCCATTTTCCTGATCCTGGAGCAAGTATAATTGTATCAAGTTCTTCAGTTAGTTTATCATTTATAAGAACTTCTTCTTCAATTAATAATATCAAAAAATCTACAGATTTTCGGACTTTTCTCTATTTTCTGTAATAACTCAAATATTAACATAATTTCTAATTAAGAATACTTTTCTTACTAAGGATTAATATTTAAGGACTTTCTTTTTTAAAACCAGTATTTGTAAGTACTGATGTTTCTATAATTTTTCCTAAAATTTTAGATTTTAATTTAAGCTTAATTCTTACAGCCATTATTTTCTAATTGTCTCAATAAGCAAATATGTCCTATTTTACCTTTTCTTAGCTGATATATATGTCCTATTCTTTGTTTTTTCACAAATTAAAAAGTTTAAAAGAAACATATAAACCCAAAGTAGTGAAAATTATAAAATCAATATTATCCTTTACTAATTTCATAATGAATTTTTACCTATTAAGATATATATTAGATAAGTCTTTTAATAAAGATAAAATAGAACTTTAAGAGGTTAGTTCCTTGAGCTTTAAAGAAGCAGAATTATTAAGAAAAAGAGCTGAAGCATTTCTTAAAAATGCACTTTACTTAATTAATGAAAATGAAGCTGATTTAGCAATGTTTAATTTTGAGCAATACTGTCAATTAATACTCAAATATAAGTTATTAATTATCAAGGGAACATATCCAAGAACTCATTCTCTAAGACAATTAATTAAAGAACTTAGTGAAATTAATCCAAAAATTGCTATATTAATTGAAGATATAAAGAATTTACACTATATTGCAAGACTTGAAGAATCATATATTTCTTCTAGATATTTACCTTTTGAATATACTATTGAGGAAGTTAAGGATATAAGTAAATTTGTTATTGAGGTGTTTAAACCCCTTGTCAATTCAATTTAAATCTAATTTAGATTATCTTAAAAACTATCTTAATATTGCTAGAAAAATAAAGGAAATAGTTAAAAGTTTTGATCCTAATGCTAAAGTTTATGTATTTGGTTCAGTAGTTCGTGGAAATTATACTGCAATTAGTGATATAGATATACTCATTATTACATCTAAAATAGAGCAAAAATATGATATGATGGTTGCAATATATAAGGAATTAATTTATGCACCAATAGAACTACATATTATAACTAAAGAGCTTTATGAAAATTGGTATAGAAGATTTATAAAACCTGAAGAAATAATAGAAATTTAATTTGATTTCAACTCAATATATTGCTTATCAATTTCTTTATAAAGAATAATAGTAGTTAATGAGCCTAATACAACAAAAGTACCTGCGGCTATGAATATAATATTAAAACTATATTTTTCAGCTAGTATTCCACCAATTGCAGCAGTAAGTGCTTGACCTAAGCTTGTTGCTACTGCATTTATTCCCCATTCAGATGATTCCTTTCCTTTATCTATATATCGAGTAAATAGACTCATAAAAGGAGAATATCTAAAAGCTGTTCCAATACCATTTATTACTTGTAATAAATAAATATGCCATGAAAATCTTGATATTAAATAAGATATGTAAGATATACCAATCATTACTGTACCAATAATTGAGAAAGTTATTTTTTGTCTATCATTTAGCTTAGTATCTACAATACCTGCTGAAATTAATCTTACTATAGAAAAAGATAAAAGATAAAGTGATGATGAAAAACCAACAACAGCTATCGATCCATCTATAATACTTTTAGTAATAAATATTGGAAAAATTGGAGCAATTAATTCACTAGCAGTTAAAACTATAAATTCAAATAAAATCAAATACTTTATAATATTATTAATTCTCATTAATTTCACCTTGAATGTTTCTTGTAATTTAAATTAAACAAGACTTATTAATTTGTATATTTCATTATTTTTGATTATCCATATGAATAATGAATTCATATTAACTTTTTTGTCTTTGCTGATGTTAGTAAAATACTTCTTCCTAAAATTACAGTTGAATTTAAGTTTAAATTTTCTAATAATTTAATTCATGGTTGAAGGACCTACAGCTAAAGCTTATGCCATTAAGATAAATAAGGAGTTTAATGGTGAAATTGTTAAGGATATTATAGTTAAAACTTTTAGGAGAATTCATATTCCAATAAATGAGCTTTTGGGTAAAAGATTTATAAATGCAGATTCTTTGGGAAAGAATATAATATTATTCTTTAATGGACTAGCTATTCGCTTGCATTTAATGATGTATGGAGCAATTCATATATACAATATTAATGAAGATTTGCTTAAACCAGAGAAGTTTGTTAGACTTCTTTTAAAGGGCTGTGAAAAGAAGCTTGTAGTTTATAATGCACCAATAGTTGAGATTGATAAAGCTGAAGAGCTTGTTAATAGACTTAAAAATGAGCTAGGATCAGATCCATTAAGTAATAATTGGGATAGAAATAAAGCAATTGAAAACTTATTGAAGTTTAAAGATGAAAAAATTGGTATTGCATTATTAAATCAATCCATAATTGCAGGTATAGGAAATATTTTGAGAAATGAAATACTATTTAGAGCTAGAGTAAATCCTGAAAGAACAATTAAAAGTTTAACAATAGCAGAAATTGAGAATATAGTAGATACATGTGAATTCCTTAGTAAAGAATTTCTTAAAATGAAAATAGAAGGAAAAAGAATCGGCCCACTTCTCATGGTATATAATAAATATAATAAAAATTGCAAAGTATGTGGAAATAAAATAATATTTTATATGCAAAAACCAATAAATAGAAAGACTTTTGTATGTACTAATTGTCAAAAGTAAAAAATTGATTTATTTCCAATATTTTGGTGGTTCACTTTTTCTAATTTTTTCTTTAGGTTCCCATGTGAGTCTCCAATACCCTCTACCAGGATCTTCAAGTGCTATTTTTAATTCACTTATCACTAAGTAAAACTTCATCTGCAAGTGGAGATATTACTAAATCTGCTTCAACCCATGTTGTTTCAATATCTGCTACAACCTTTACTTTAATAGATTTTGATACTATCCAAACTCTTAATGGTCCTCCTGTAGATTCAAATACACTTTCTTCAAGATTTATTGTTGGAGGCCATAATCCAAGTTCTTCAGCTAATTTAATTGGAACTAAGATTTATGGTGTTTTAGAATCATAACCACTATTTGCTAACGCATTAGTTTCAATTTCCTTACTGTTTTTACTCAGTTTTATTCTCACTCTTACAACTAGTTAAATCACCTCTAATGGCTTTAATTCTACCAATTTTTGTTCTATGATCTCTTATTAAACCAATAAATGCTGTTCTTTTTTTACTCATTTTAATCAACATTATCTTAAATTAACAAACTTATATTCTTTTATGATAACTATTACTTTCTTCATATTGCGTAAGTTCTATAATTTAATGAGAAATTTTTGCAAATCTTTACTTAGAAAATTCTTAATATTTAAGAAAAGCTTACATTGACCTCACAATTTATTTCCTTTAATTTATGTTTAATAACACTATAACTTTCTTGAAGGGATTTAGATTGGTAAAAAGAAAGAAGAAATCTTTAACTTAAGCTTATATAAATTAATCTTGTACATCAACAATCTTTAAGACATTCTAAAAAGTTCCTAAATGTCTCAGATTTTGATTTTGCAACTTCTATATCTACTTCTAAAGCTAGTTTCCTGTAGACATTTATGCTTTTACTATAATGCTTACCTTTTCTTTGTATTAAATTTTTAAGCTCTTCTTCAGGATTAAGAAGATTTTCTGGATTTTTAACAGAAAGTCCTGCAAGTATCCATGACTCTATGCTTCTCTTAACTTGAATAAGATGCACTTTTATATCTTTAAATTGATTAGCAATTTTCATCACTTTACCTATTAAATAAGATGTATCTATATCACCTCTATGAGTATCCTTAAGTATTATTACTTTGCAAAAACCATATGTTTTTCTTCATATTCTTAGCCAGCGATCTGCTTTTTTAGGCTCATTTCCTCTCATACATATAACTTTACATGATATATTAAGTTCTCAGCAATACTATCAATAAAAGCTCTATCTGTTGGTCCCTCTACAATTATTAAAATATTACTCAAGGTATTCCACCAATAAGCCCAGAATGCCATGCCTCACCTAAAGTACCACCTTCCATAAGAAACTGCTTTATAGCTTCAACTTCTTTTGTTGTACTCAACTTCTTAATATTGGTTTTCAATTCTTTCTTTTCTACAATATAAACTTCTTCAGGCTTAGCATAATCAAGAAGATAAGGTGAATGAGTTGTTATAATAACTTGTGATGGTGCTTCTCTAATAAGACTCATTAGTGCTTCAAGTATATGTGGATGTATGCAATTTTCAGGTTCTTCCAAGACTACTAAGCTAAATCCACCATAAAGGGTAGAAATTATAGCAAGAATTCTTAAAGTACCATCTGAAATATTAAATGGCTTTAGAGGCTCATTTAAACCTTTTATTTTAATCCATATTTCAACAGTATTTCCCTCTATATGTGGTACAATTTCTTCTACTTCAGGAATTAAATTTTTAAAAGTTTCTTCAATACGTTGAAAATCTCTTCGTCTTTCAAGATAAAGATAAAGCAAATAGCGTGCAAGATTATCACCATAATATTTCAATAATGGCTCTTCAGAAATATCATTTCTAAGTCTGAGCCTGCTCGGTGCAAAAGAATGAACAGTAATTTCTCTTAGTTTTGAGATTAAGTTATGAACTTCTGGTTCAATATCAGATGGAAGTGTTTTAAGTGTAAGTATACTTGCAGGAGCATCAATACCATAATAGCCAGAAGGAAAGTATGCTATGCTAGGATGAACTATGTTGTCTTTAAGTCTTATAGCAATTTCTTTTCCATCATTAATTATTACTGGTTTGTTTCCTGCAATTATTTGCTCAATATATTTATCAGATTTCATTTCCAAAACATATTTATAATTTTGATTTCCTATTATAGTATCAGTC
>QNVI01000023.1 GCA_004348015.1 Thermoproteota archaeon
ACTTGCACAATCTTATGGTATAAATGTCTTGGAAGGAAAAACTATATCGGAAATTATTACTTCATTAAAATCTATTCTGATCTCCTCTTCACCCTAAAGGGCTATTAGGACTATCTACAAATATGAATTTCTTAACTTAAGTCATGGAAAATATCAAAATCCCAATTTAATATTAAGAATTCAGAAAATATTAAAAAATTAAAAATTCTAATAGATTATTAATGAGTCTTATGAGAGAAATTAACTTAAATAAAGCGTATACTTTGTTATATCCAAGACAAACAGTTTTAATAGTTTCCATTAGTAAAGAAGGAAAACCAAATATTATGACTTTAAATTGGTCTTCTCCAGTTTCTTTTAATCCTCCAATGTTATGTATAGCAGTAGGAAAACAAAGATATTCTGTTGAACTTATTAAAGAGACTAAAGAATTTGTTGTAGCAATACCAAGTGAAGGAATGGAAAAGGAAGTTTTATTTTGTGGATCATCTTCTGGAAGAAATATTGATAAATTTAAGGAGACAAAACTTACACCCATAAAAGCCAAATACGTAAGGCCTCCTTTAATTAAGGAATGTGTAGCAAATTTAGAATGTGAAGTTGTAGAAGAAATAGAAACAGGCGATCATATCTTATTTATAGCAAGGATATTAGCTGCTTATGAAAGAGAAGGAAAAGTTTTGATGGATTTAGGAGGAAGAAAATTTATTGGTATTAAAAAATCATCATTTTAAATATACTTATACTTTTTTCAATTTTTTTATAACTTAGTTATATAAAAATATTTTAAGAAGTATAATAGGTCATTATTCTATGAAAAATTTTACTGAAGTTCTAGATAATACGCCATGGAATAATGAGCATTGGAAATTATTTGGTTTGGTTTCTACAAACTATCTTTTAGATGGGATTATGTTTTCTATTGCTCCACTTATGGCATATATTGTAGCTCAAGATATTGCTTTTATTGTATTAGCAGCTAATCTTATTTCTGAAATGCTTGGCGCTTTAATATTTGGAGTATTAGCTGATAAATATGGAAGAAGACCTATTTTTGCCTTTGTCCTTTTATTAGAAGTTTTATCTTTAATTATTTTATATTTCACTTATACCAATTCAATAGCATTTCTCATACTTACATCAATAATGACCTTTGGTATTGGAGGAGAATTTGGAGCAGCTTATGCTGCTTTAGCAGAAATCATACCTAAAAATCATAGAGGAAAAACAATAATGATTTCTTCAAACTTTTGGAATATAGGTGCTACTTTAATAGCTGCAATGTTTTTAATATATGCTATATATTCTTCAGATCCTGAAACTCAGATAAGACTTCTACTTTTATCTTCTTTATTTACCGCTATAATTGTAGGATTGATGAGATTTGGTTTTCCAGAAAGTATAAGATGGTTAGTAATAAAAAATAGAAAAAATGAAGCAAAAAGTATTATTGAAAAATTTATAAAAGATAAAAATATTGAAATTTCATTTGAACTTCCTTTAGATCAATCTATTTGCTTAAAAGATGCTTTTAAAAAATATCCTTTAAGATTAATAATATTAGCAGTAGTGACAGTAGCTCAATATGTAACTTATGGAATGTTAGCTTATTATGCTCCTTATGCTTCTGGATTTGTTTTTGGAATTAATGAAGCACCAAAAATAATATTTGTAGCAAATCTTGGAGCTTCAATTGGAGCTTTTATATTATTACCAATTATAGATAGAGCAAGAAAATTATCATTGTTTTTAGCATTTTTAGGAGGATTTATAACTGCGATATTAATTCTATTATCTCATAATTTTGAAAATATTTTAATGTTCTACTCTTTATTATTTCTAAATCTAGTATTTTCAGAATGGGCTTGGGGTTCAATAAGTGTACTTCAAAGTGAATTATTTCCAACAGGTGTAAGATCATCAATTGTAGGTCTTCTTGTAAGCTTAACAGGAATATCTGGTGCTTCTATAGTATATATTGAACATATGTTGACAGCAACTCAATTTCTTATTTGTGCTGGAATAATATGGCTATTTGGCTTAATAGCAGCATCTTATTGGTATATAAAAGGTATAGAGAGTGCAAGAAGAAGTGTAGAAGAATTAATTTAAAAGAATTTTTTAAAAAATTTTGAGTAAACTTCTGGGGGTATTTCTATTCCTACTTCCCCACTATAAATCTCTAAAAAAGCTCTATCTGATGGTAATCTCCTTGCTATTATTCTTACATTTAAATTAAACCATTCTACTTGATAAGGATATGAAAAAATTACCATATTTAAAGCTCTTATTCCTATTTCCCATAATCCTTTTAATATCCTAATAATTCCATTAGCCATTCCTCTTAATTCCTTATCATTTAAATCTATAATTGAACTCTTCTTACTAATTCCAATAACTTCATAATTTCCTATAGGTGCCCATGGAGCAATCCATGAAAATCCTTCAGTTTCTCCAATGAATCTTTCATTATTTCTTATTATTTCTTCCCAATAGTTTTTTCCTTTCCTTTTCCAATAGTATTCACATTTTTTAAAGATAAATCTCTCATTTTTTAATCCCTTCTTTGATGATATTAATTGAAAATGAGGATGAAGAATTGAAGCCCCTGCTTCTTGTAAGTGATTCCATCCAATAAAATGATATAGATATCCTAATTTCCTACTAATATTAAAAAAGTCTATTGAACATTTCAATCCATCAAAAATTTCATCTTCATTAATCTCATTTATATTAACCTTATGTTCTTGAGTAAATACACAAACTCCATGTAGACTAGCTAATGGATACATATTTGGNAAGATAATTGCNCTTCCTATCTTTATCCTTCCTTCTTTAATAATTTCTTTTGGAAATTTTGGTGTAGCAATTTCTATATTTTGTGGACAAAAAGGACAATAATCACTAATTCCTTTTTGTTTTGGTCTTTTTAGTCTTTCCATATTAATTCTTGATATTACATTAGTTAATGGATCTTTTCTAATTTCTATCTCTTGAGAGATCTCTATATTATTTTTTATTATTTTAGAAAATTCAAGTAACTTCAAATTCTTCATGTTTATAAATCATTTTTTCGGCTTCTTTTATTGTTTTTTCTAAGATTTTAATTAATTCTTCTCTATTTTTAGCATTTTTAATTTCTCTTGATAATTCTCTAAGTCCAAAAACATCATTAATCCATTTACTAAAATCATTCCTTCTCATATGGAAATTTAAAACTTCTTCATCNACCTCTTTTATAACATTATATAGTTCTACTAAGTTCCTTGCTTTTATTCCTAATGGTCTTGCAAAACCAGAGTAAAAATGAAATGAATGACTATCTGGTAATTCTTCAAATAATATTCTATAATAAAACATTTTATCTTTTATTAAATCATATACTTTATATCTTAAATCTGCTAATACCCATGTAAATGATATGAATGCCTCAATTGGACCATTAAAATGACTAAAATATGAATGTACTGCCTTTGCACCATCTTCTTTTGTACTCATATAATGAAAATGATCACTTGTAGTGAGATATCTCCATGTTCTTAAGTATTCTCCACCTATGCTTTTCACCATAGGCTCTAAATATTTCAATACTTCAAAACAATATTTTTGCATTTCATTTCCAAGCCATGCTGATAGATCTCTTTCTACATCAGCCCATGATATTGTTTCTTTAACATCAATTTCATCTAAAGGATATAAATTAGAAATAATATCAGAAGGTATTGAGAACTTCATATTTTCTATATATCTTGGAAGAGCTTTAATAAAATCATGAATTCCACTTTCTGGCCAATAATGTTCACCAAAAGTTTCTATATCCATTGCTATAAATATAATATCTCCAGGGGTCAATGAAAGCCATTGTGCATATTTCTCTGCAGTTAATGGCCATTCATTCCAATTTCTAAGTGTAAATCTAAATCCTATATCATCTGATAATCTATAATTCCTCATTAATAATAATATATTTGAATCTTTTGCTTTGTATAAATAGTTTGGTGATCTCCAGCCTAATATTCTATCCACACCTTCAGTTAATATCATTTTAAATCCTAAATTTTCCATTATTTTTGCAACTTTATTATCATATATGAATTCTGTATTTTCTACTACCATAGGTTCAACACCAAAGATTTCTTTTATTATTCTTTTATGAAGTTTTATTTGTTCTATAAACTCTTTTTCATTTATTAAATATGAAAGAGAATGATAATATGTTTCTGTCACAAGTTCGCATGAATTTTCATCTATTAATTTTTTAATAATTTCAATAATCTTAGGCTCCCACCAGCTACATTGTTCTAAAAATATTCCAGATAATCCTAATGAGAATTTAAAATTATAATTTTTTGCATTTTCTAAGAAAATCTCAAGTGTAGGAATATAGCAATTTTTTGCAACTCTTTGAAAAATTTCTTTATTCAAATTATCATCAAAATAATCTAATTTTTGAATACTTTCTTTTCCAAAAAACTTTTTTATTCTTCTTGGTTGATGAACTTCAAAAAAGAATAAGATTCTTTTCAATATCCTCCCTCTAATAATCTCTTATACTCCATAATTCCTTCTCTTATATCTTCTTCTTTTAATACCCCTTGAGGTGTAGGTGTTTCTAAAATTCTTTTGGGGATTCTTAATTTTTCAAGAGAAAATCCTTCTCTTACTTTAAATTTATATTTTTCTTTTAAAATCTCAATTCCTTTTTCTTTTAATTGAGATGGATTAATGTCAATTCCAATTACTGAAAAACATTTACTAATTACTTCTGGAGTGTATACTTTTCTTGAGAAGAAACAAACTACAAGACTTGATAATACTTGTCTCCAAGATTCTTCCTCAAATATCATTTTTCCAATTTCCTTTGGACTTAGTTTTTTCCCCTCAGCATTCAATTTTTGATCAATATCATATCCTGCATTATCTAAGTGACTATGTCTCATTCCAACTAAAAATCCAATATGTGTAGCTAATCCGCAATGATATCCTGGCATCTCATTTCCTCCAAAGGATAAAGCAAAATCTTTTCCTCCATATTTTGAAGATGCATATTCTACACCTTTTGATAAAGCCTCATAAAATTCTCCCTTCATTTCTACAATTCTATTAATGGCCTCTATGTATGTTTTATAATCTCCCCATTTTAATAATAATCCATCAGTTTCTTTTGTAGTAATTATTCCTTTTTCCATACATTCTGTTGCCCATGCAAGTATTACTCCTGTACTCATTGCATCCAATCCCAATTCCTCAACTCTATCCATTATTTTTAAAAAGCCTTCAGCACTTCTTATATCAAGCATACAGCCTAATGCATAAATTGGCTCATAATCATATGGTATCATTTTTATTTTATAGAAATATGGCTCATTTTCATAAGGTATTCTCAATGCGGCTATATGAATACAACTTACAGGACAATGAGCACATGCAATTCTTCTTCCAAGAAACTTTTCTGCTAAAGCCTCACCAGATAATTCATTTATTCCTTCAAATTTTGTTTTTTGGAGATTTCTTACTGGTAATGATGAAATTAAATTTAGTGACATAACATTCATTGATGTACCTATATCATGATACTTTTTCATTGCTCCACTCTTTATAAAAGAATTATAAAGCTCATCATAGATACTTCTATAACCTCTAGGATCTTTTACCTTTAAGCTATCTCTTCCTGATATAACAATTGCTTTAAGTTTTTTAGAACCAAAAACTGCACCTAATCCAAGCCTTCCAAAAGTTCTAAAAGTTTCTGTTATTACACAAGCATAAGGAATCATTTTTTCTCCAGCTCTACCTATTCTCATAATGCTTCTTATTCCTGGAGTCCCTTCTCTTTCTCTTAAAATTCTTCCTACAGCTGTTGTACTACTCATTCCCCATAATGCAGAGGCGTCTCTAAATTTTACTCCATTTTCATTTATAACTAAATAAATTGGATAATCACTACTACCTTTTATTACAATAGCTCCATATCCTGCCATTCTTATAGCTATTCCACATCTTCCTCCTGCATGACTTTCTCCAAGATCTTTTGTTAATGGTGATTTGAAAAGTGCTATAGTTTTAGAAGCAAGAGGATAAATACCATTAAAATAGCCTATAGCAAATATTATAGGATTTTCTCCTGATAATGGATCAATATTTTTTGGACATTCTTCAATTAATAATTTTATTCCTACACCTACTCCTCCAAGCCATTCTTTAAATAATTCTGGTCTTTCTTTTACCCAATATCTCTTATTATCTAAATCAATATAAAGAATTTTAGAAAGAGAATGTGCTTCCATTATACCTCCTCCAATTTTATTACTCCATACGGACAATAACTAACACAATATCCACAATATGTACAAACTGTAGGTTTATTTAATGAGTCATCCCAGAATATTGCTCCAATAGGACAATTTTTCATACAATTACCACATGCTATACATTTTTTATGATCAATTCTCACACCGCCTCCTTCTCTTTTACTTATAGCGCCAGTTGGACATACTTTTACACATGGAGGATCTTTACAAGCTCTACATACTTTTATAATAAATCCACGTTCAATTCCTCCTACTGATTGTACAAATATTGCAGCTCTTGAAATTCCAGCCTCAGCAAATCTTCTATTACAAGCAAACATGCATAATTGACATCCAACACATAAATCAACATCAACTACTGAAATTCTTTTAACCATTTTTATCTATTATTATATTATCATTTAGGTGTTATATAAATTATCAATAGTATTTCGTTAATTAGTAAAATTAATTATTATGAATTTTTTACTATATGTTATGCACTTTGATATAGCCTTTATAGGGTTTGGTACTGTAGGAAGAGGAATGGCTGAATTACTATTAGAAAAAAAATCTATTCTAGAAAAGCTTTATAATATTACATGGCGCGTAGTTGCCATATCTGATTTACGTTATGGTTCTATTATTAATGATAATGGAATTGATCTCAAAGAAGCATTAAGCTTAGTGGAATCAAATAAAGATTTTAAATTTTTAAATGGAAAAAGAGGACTTTCTTCAATTGAAGTAATAAAAGAGTCTAATTCTAATCTCATAGTAGAAGTAACATGGACAAATTTAATAGATGGTGAGCCAGGTTATTCTCATGTGAAAACAGCTTTAAACTTAGGAAAAAATGTAATTACTACAAATAAAGGTCCTATTGCTCTTTATTATAAAGAATTAAAAGAATTAGCAAATAGAAAAAATGCTCAATTAAGATATAAAGGAACTGTTATGAGTGGTACTCCTAGTTTTAATATTTTTGAAGGCCCTCTTGCTGGATGTAATGTTGAATCTATTAGAGGAATACTTAATGGTACAACTAATTTTATACTCACTGAAATGGAGAAAGGTCTAGATTATGAGCAGGCATTAAAAGAAGCACAAAGATTAGGCTATGCAGAAGCAGATCCAACAATGGATGTTGAAGGTTTAGATGCTACAGCAAAATTAGTTATATTAATAAATACAATATTTGATATGGATATTAAATTAAGTGATATAAGAAGAAAGGGTATTACTTCCATAAGGATTAATGACATAAAAGAAGCTCTTAATATGGGAAAAAGAATTAAGCTTATAGCAAAAGCTGAGAAAATTGATAATAAAATCTTAGCAGAAGTATCACCACAGTATATTCCTATAAGTGATCCCTTAGCAAATATAATGGGTGTAATGAATGCTATAACCTTTAAAACTGATTGCTTAGGTGACGTAACTATAGTGGGACCTGGTGCTGGAAAAAGAGCTACAGGTTATGCATTAATTTCAGATATGATAGCAATTTCTAATAAACTATCTAAAGATTAAGGAATAAAAAATAAAAACCTCAATTATTTAATGAAAAATAGGGCCGGTAGATCAGTGGTAGATCGTCCGCCTTGCACGCGGAAGGTCGAGGGTTCAAATCCCTCCCGGTCCACCATTATTTCCAAAGCTATTTAAATACTTTAGATTTTTAATAATAAAAAGAGAATCTATGAAAAATATGGAGTTAAACATAGAAGTCAAAATATTGCCTATTAGTACATTAAAGCCTCATGAAGAAATTAACTTTGAAGTAGTAAGAGAACTTGCTATTATAATAAAAAAAGAAGGAATTTTCAGAAGAGCTATAGCTATTGACAAGGAAAATTATATAATTCTTGATGGACATCATAGAGTAAAAGCTTTAGAAATATTAGGATGTAGATTTATACCATGTTTACTTTTAGATTATTTCTCACCACTAATTGTAGTATCATCATGGAATAATAATATTTCATTATCTAAAGAATTAATAATAGAGGCTGGAATTAAAGGCAAACTTCTTCCTCCAAAAACTTCTAAACATATGATAAATTTACGTGGAAAACTATCTCATCTTTCTGAATTAGAACCTGAAGTTAATATTCCCTTAAAAGATCTTTTCTAATTATTATTAAATAAATATATTTTTTATACATTTAAATTATTTTTACTATGTTAACCTAGCATTTATATATTATATTAACAATAAAAAACTTATGTTTTCTGTAAGAATATTGGTAACTTCATCTATATTTGCAGCACTTACAGCAATAGGAGCATGGATTACTATTCCAATATCTCCTGTACCATTTACTCTTCAGACTTTCTTTGTTTATCTTTCTGTTTTATTATTGGGAAAATATGCTTTTTTAAGTCAAGCAATATACATAGCAATGGGTCTTACTGGACTGCCTGTATTTGCTAAAGGTCTGCCAGGTTATATCGCTATTCCTGGACCTACAGGAGGATTTATAATTGGCTTCTTATTAGGAGCTTTATTTTCATCTCTATTTAAGAGAGATATTCTAAAAGTTTTCATATGTATGTTAATAATATTTGGATTAGGATGGTTATGGCTTTCTTATTGGATTGGATATTATAATGCTTTATTATTTGGTATTATACCTTTTCTTCCATGGGATATTTTAAAAGCTATATTAGCAATTATAATTGCAAGAAGATTAAAAGAGTATATAAGAATACATCACTGATATATTATAAACTTACAAGCTTTATCTCCTTTAGCTATACAATTTTCTTCTTTGCATTTAAATTCTGTACCAAATAATTCTGTAAATGCTCCAGCTAATATTCCTCTCACAAAATTACTATATGGTCTATCCAATTGATTTTTTGCAATTTCACATTCAAAGCAATCATGTATTATAATTTCACTATAATTCGGTTGAAGTTTAATAATCTCTATTATCCCAAATCCTGCCCATTGAAAGAATTTTCTACTAATTTCTTCATATATTCTTAATGGATTTATTAAACCTATTTTTTCAGCAATTTCTTTGTGTATTTTTGCAAATCCTTTTCCACTTTCAAATCCTATATAGTATAGAACTGCTTCTCCTGCAGAACCAAATCTTTCTCTAATTCCTTTAAACATTTGTATATATGCTGCATCCCTAAATAGTATAATTCTTGAATTATCTGCCATTAATGGAAATGATGTAGTATCTATTAAAATTCCTTTAGATTTTATAACTTCTAAAATATTGAGTTCTTTTTTTATTTCTAATATAATTCTTTCAATTGGTATTGTAGATTCAGTAACATCAAGAAAAACTAATAATTTTAGTTCACTATCCTTATCATAAGTAATTATAATATTAACCACTTTTATATTATATTTTGAAGTAATTGAAGTAAATAATGAGCATAATTCTACAATATTATCTTTTTTCTTAATTAAAAGACCAAGGAGCTCTCTATTAGGAGCAATTACATAACGTCCTATATCAAATGGATAAGGCATTTTCATCTGATTAAGTATTAGAATTCATATTTTTATTTTTTATCTCAAACAGAAATATTAATTTTATTAATTAAATTAATATTTTTAATATTAAATTATTATTTTATAATTTAATTAATAATATAATAATTGTAATGATGGGGCCGTCGGGATTTGAACCCGAGATCACAAGCGCCCCAGGCTTGCATCCTAGACCAAGCTAGACTACGGCCCCTCACTAATTATTTACTGAATAAGAAGTTTTCTTTAATATTTCTTTTTTTATTTTTTAGAAAAAAACAAATATTTCTTTCTTATTAATTCTATTATGAAAATTCTTACTGCTTACTATTCTAGAACTGGAAATACAAGAGTAGTAGCTCAAAAAATTGCTGAAATAACAAAAAGTGATATTGAAGAAATTAAAGATACAAAAAATAGAAGTGGATTTTTTGGATTTTTAGTTTCAGGTTATGAAGCTGCAAGAAAGAAGACTACAAAAATAGCTGAATTAAAATATGATCCATTAAATTATGATATTGTAATAATAGGAACTCCTATATGGGCAGGAAAAATGTCTGTTCCCATAAGAACTTATATTTTAAATAATAAAGATAAATTTAATAAAGTTGCATTTTTCTGTACATTTTCATTTTCTCCATCAAATATTTTCAAAGATCTGGAAGAAGCATGTAATAAGAAGCCAATAATTAAAGAAGCTTTTAGAGATTCTGAAATAAAATCGGGTAAATATATTGAAAAATTAAATATTTTTAGGACACTTATCTCAAATAATAGTTAAATACTAGAGTTTTTAGTAATTAGCTTAGTGCGGCCGTAGTCTAGCATGGTCTAGGACGTCGGCCTTCCAAGATAAATCGAAGAACGCCGAGGACCCGGGTTCAAATCCCGGCGGCCGCACTAAATAAATTCTAAAGAATTTAGAAAAATCAGAGTATTAATAATAAAATAATTATTAATGACAATATTTTTAAATTAATAAAAATCAATTAAATCCTTTAAATGCTTTTAATCCTAAATATCTTGCTTTTGAACCTAGCAATTCTTCAATTCTTAATAACTGATTATATTTTGAAATTCTTTCCCCTCTTGCAGGTGCTCCAGTTTTAATTTTTCCTCCTCCAAAGGCTACTGCTAAATCAGCAATATAATTATCTTCTGTTTCTCCTGATCTATGACTTACTATGATTCCATAATTATTTTCTAATGCAAATTTTACTACATTTATTGTTTCTGTAAGTGTACCAATTTGATTTACTTTAATAATAATAGAATTTGCAGCCTTATTCTCTATTCCTTTCTTAAGACGCTTTATATTAGTTACGAAAATATCATCTCCAACAATTTCAATTTTTGATTTTTTTGTTATTTCAGAGAATGAGTAGAAATCTTCTTCATGAAAAGGATCTTCTATTAATATTATGGGATACTTTGATATTAATTCTAAGTAATACTCTAAAAGTTCTTCAGATGATAGACTTCTCCCGTCTATTACATATTCTTTTCCATTGTAGAAATTAGTAGCTGCAGCATCTAATGCTAAAAAAACTTCATTTGAATAACCTAATTCTCTTATTGAATATTCAATAGCCTCTAATGCTTCTAATGTACTTGAAATTGGAGGAACAAAACCACCTTCATCTCCTATATTTATGGCAAATACTCCATATTTATTTTTTAAATAATTCCTCAACTCCATGTAAATTTCACAACCAGCTCTTAAAGCCTCCTTAAAGGAATTGAATTTAGCTGGAACTATCATAAATTCTTGTATTGCTAATTTACCTCCTGCATGTTTTCCTCCATTAATAATATTCATTAAAGGTACTGGAAGTATATTAGAATCTTTATTTAAATACATGAATAGTGGTAATTCCATGGTATTAGCTGCAGCTTTTGCTATAGCTAATGATACTGCTAATATTGAATTTGATCCAAGCTTACTCTTATTATCAGTTCCATCAATTTTTATCATAATTTCATCAATTTCTTTTTGATTTCTCACATCCATTCCAATGATAGATGGTCCTATTATCTCATTTATATTTTTACATGAATTTAAAACACCTTTTCCTTTGAATCTTTTATTTCCATCTCTTAACTCAATAGCCTCATGAGTTCCAGTTGATGCACCTGATGGTACTGATGCTCTCCCAAAACTTTTTTCTGTATATACTTCAGCTTCTACAGTAGGATTTCCTCTTGAATCAATTATTTCTCTTCCGTATACTTTTTTTATTATAAATTCCCTTTCCATAAATTTCACTCTAATGTATAATATTCAAGTTGCTTTAATACATATTCTCTTATTTCTTTTGGTTTCTTAATATCTTCAATTATCTTTCCTTTCTCTATATATTTTTTTAACATTGGTACCATTTCTCCTCCACATAATGGGCATTTATCAATATTTTGATCAAATAATGTTACTTTCCATCTATAGCAATTTTCACATCTCCATGCTTTTTTCCTTCCACTATATTTTCCTCTTTTTGCTACTGGTCTACCTTCTACTTCTACTATATCCATTGAAAAATCAATAGTTGGAGCATTAGAAACATAAGTACCTACTCCAAATCCATCTACAGGCCCATTAGCTAATTCTGCTACAATTTCATCATCAAGTCCACCAGAAACATATATTTTTACATGTTTATAACCACGAATATCTAATTCCCATCTCACTTCTTTTATAATTTCTAATAAGTCTCCTTTTCTAGACCCTGGAGTATCAAGTCTTATTCCATACAACTTGTCTCTTAAATTTTCAGCTGCCATGATCGCTTCATATTTTTCATCCCATAATGTATCAACTAATACAATTCTAGGGACAGAAGGATCGATAACTTCATCAAAAGCTTTCCAAGCAGAGACTTGATCTCCAAATATTAATATTAAAGGATGAGGCATTGTTCCAACAGGTTTCTCTCCTATAATTTTAGCACCTAATATTCCTGAGACTCCATTAAATCCTCCAATATATGCTGCTCTATCAAGCATTGGTGAAATTCCAGGATGCATTCTTCTAATACCAAATGCAAAAACTTCTTTATTTTTTGCAGCTTTTCTTACTCTTGCAGCTGCTGTTGCAACTCCTGATGCCTGACATAAAAATCCTAATGTTGCAGTCTCAATACTTACAAAATTAGTATACTTTCCAATAATTTCAACTAATGGAATTCTAATCCCCTCTATATCTTTACTTGTAAAAATAGTTCCTTCAGGTATTGAATATACATCTACAGGAATACCTTCATATAGATATAAGAGTTCTTCAAGACCACAAAATACTGCCCATTTCCAGTTTCTTGGTAATTTTCCTGTAGTAATCTCTGCAGTAACCTCTTTATCCATATTTTTCTTTTCAAGGATTTCTTTTGTCCTAATATAATATATATCAGATGTTAAGCCTGATTTTATTTCTTCATCATTTGCAATATGAAAACGTCTCATAGATTTCACCACCACTGGAAGCCTTGCCTTTCAAGGC
>QNVI01000024.1 GCA_004348015.1 Thermoproteota archaeon
ATAGTAATTGAGGCAAGTTTAATTATAACAAATCCAAAGGCAAGTTTAATACCTTTTCTTTTGGTATCTGGACTTGGTGTTCTAGTATGTGGATTTTTAGTAATAATATTCTCCATAAAACCAATTTTCTTTAGAAAGTGAGCTGTCCCGCCCTAAAGGGCGAGGCTTCCAGCGTTCAGCTGGGGGTTCGGAGCTGTTTCTCCCTAGCGTAAAGTTTAATAAGCAACGCGTCTTCACAACCTACAAAGAAGCCCGAATGCCCTTGAGGCGGTATGTGGGGAAGGCGAACAGATGGATGTGGGGGCTTCGTCCGTTCACCCCGAAGGCCCTCCCATGACGACCGAGAGGGATGAAGAATACGAGGGGGGAAGGGATGAAAGCTTATTCTAGACCAGAACAGCTTCGCGCCTCCAGCCTCATCTGCTGGTTCGGGGGGCTCACGGCTCCCCCATCCCCGCCGTGAACGGCGAGGTTTTCAGTTATATAAAGGAAGTAAAAGAAGAGAAAAAAGTATGCAAATATTGTGGCTCTACTAGAGTGAATAGATTTGGATTTGTACCGACGGTGAAAGGGAAAAAGAGAAGATATATTTGTAGGGATTGTAGTCATACTTTCTACTAGGTTCATAAAATTATTGCTTTTTCTCCTAAGCTTCCTGTAAACCTTTGAGCTAATAAAGAAAGCGAATATATTGAAATTCTAATTCCATATTCCTTCATTTTATGATATAACATTAGTAAGACCATAATATTTTACCATTTCAATTGCTTTCTTCCACTCATATGAATTTAATCGTCTTGTAATTTCTGGTACTTCTTTTGCTCTCCAATGTGGAGTATATTGATCCATTAAGTTAACTCTTGTATTTTTCCCAAGTTCTTTTGATATGAATTCTAATATTTTAGATAAACAACAATCTAAATGATTTGGTAGAACAAGAATTCTTATCAATAATTCTCCATAATCCTTTGCGAGTTTTAAATTTCTTGTAATTACTTCCATATAATTTTTTACATCAGAAATTCTTTCTGCACATCTATTATTACCATATTTGAAATCTATTTTGTAAATATCTACAATACCTCTCAATAATTCCATTGCTTCAATAGTTAAATATCCATTGGTATTGAAGAAGACAGGCATATTTTCCTTTTCATAAAGTAAAACTCTTAACCAAAATGGTATATGAGGTATAGGATCTCCACCAACCCAATTCTGATTTCTACAACCTCTTCTACGTGCATCATCTATTAGTAATGCTAATTCTTTTTCTGTATAATATTCCCCTTTTTCAAATTGTTGACTTATAGTCCAGTTTTGACAGTGGAGGCACCTGAAATTGCATCCCAAGCTAATTCGGCCGACTTAAAGTCGTATACCGTAAAGCTGGGAACAATTTCAGGTTCCTCCCCCATGTGATCGAAATATGATGATACTAACATTTCTTTTCCTACTTTACAATATCCAAGCTCTCCTTCTTCTCTATTCTTCATACATCTACGTTCACATAATATACATGATCTCATTATTCTTTGTGCTATAGTAGATTTGAGATGAAGAAGAGAAAATTTAGGAGTTTCTGAAGGTATAGTTTTTCCTTCATCTAACTCTTTTTCAAGTTTAATATATTCATTCATAAGTTTCTTATGAATATTCCAAAGTTCTTCCATTGATTCATCTCCTGAAATTTCTACTGGAATTAATCTACATATTCTAAATTTTGCTAATTTTTTATTCTTAACAATATCCACATATCTAGGAAGAGCTTCTATTACCTTTGGATCTTCTAATGCAGATACTGCATCTGGACGAATAAAGTACCACATAATTATCACCTTTTATATTATTATATTAATTTCACTATTACAATATGCACAATTTCTACCTTTAAGTTTAATATCAATAATTTCAAATCCGATTCTTTTTATCACTATGTTATTACAATTAGGACAGTAAGTATGTTCATATTTATGCCCTGGAACATTACCTAAATAAACATATTTTAATCCAAAATCCTTAGCTATACCATAAAATTCCTCTAATATTGTAATAGGTGTTGAAGTAGTATTCATATACATATAACTTGGAAAGAATCTAAGTATATGTAATGGTACAGAATCTCCAACAATGTCAACTATTTTTTTAATAAATTTTTTAAAAGCCTCTTTAGATTCTCCTCCACCAGTTACAATTAAATCGGTTATTTCAATGAAAATTCCTTTTCTTTTCATTTCTGATAAAGATTGAAAAATAGGTTCTACATCAGGTACTTTACAGAATTTCTTATAAAAATCAGGATCTCCACTTCCTTTAAAATCTATTGTTGCTGCATCTAAGTATCCATTAATTAGATCTATTGCTTCAAATGTCATGTAACCATTAGTTACAAATGTATTAAATATTCCTTCTTTATGAGCAAGTTTAGCCGTATCATAAGCATACTCAAAGAATATTGTTGGTTCAGTATAGGTATAACTAATACATTTGCATTCATATTTTTTTGCCATATAAACAATTTCCTCTGGTAATAATTCTTCACCTTTTATTTCTCTATCCTGACTTATAACCCAATTATCACAAAATATACATTTAAAATTACAACCAATGGTAGCAATAGAGAATGCAGTACTACCAGGATAAAAATGAAATAAAGGCTTTTTTTCTATTGGATCTATGGCATAGGAAATAGCTTTTCCGTATACAAGAGTATAAAGAGTACCATTCCTATTTTCTCTTACACCACAAATACCTCTTTTTCCATTAGCTATAACACATCTGAAATGACAAAGATTACATTTTACTTTATCAGAATCTAATTTATTATATAACATTGCCTCCAAATTTAATCCCTAAAATTTATTTCTCAATTAGATATTTATTTTTAAAATGGGGATTTTATGATTATAGTACCAGGTATTGCATCAATAAACTTAAGTAAAAAACTTGCAAAAATAATGAATGCAAAAATCGCTAATTTAGAATATAAAATATTTCCAGATGGTGAATCATATATAAGAATTGTAGATGATGTAAAAGATGATGTAGTAATTGTTAATTCAACATATCCTAATCAAGACAAGAGACTTATTGAATTATTTTTACTAATTGATAATTTAAAAGATCTTGGTGCAAAGAAAATTAAGGTTGTAGTCCCATATATTGCCTATGCCAGACAAGATATGAGATTTAGAGAAGGAGAAGTCATAAGTATAAATACAATACTTAAGTTAATAGAAAAAATAGGAGCTGATGAATTTATTACTATTGATATTCATAAGGAACATTCTTTAAATACAATTAAGATAAAAGCAAAGAATTTAAATGCTATAGAAGTAATAGCAGATTATTTAAAGAATATTAGTTTTAATGAGCCATATGTACTAGCTCCAGATAAAGGTGCATTAGAAAGAGCAAAAAAGCTAGGAGAAATTATGAAATGTGAATATGGATATTTTGAAAAATATAGAGATAGAATTAGTGGTGCTATAAGAATAGAAGGAATAGATATTGATTTCAAAGATAGAGATGTAATAATAGTAGATGATGTAATAAGTACAGGTGGAACTATAGCAAATACTGCAAAAATTGTAAAGGAAAAAGGAGCAAAAAGAATAATTGCAATATGTACTCATGCACTTTTAATTAAAGATGCTTTAGAAAAAATGAAAAATGCAGGTGTTGATGAAATTATTTCTACAGATACTGTAGAAAATGAATTTAGTAAGATAACAGTTGCTCCACTTATAGCAAGAGAACTATGTTAATAGCAATATTACTTTCAGGAGAACATCCTTCTATTCCTTATTCAGAAGTAAATGCTATCTTAAAGGGTGAAGAAGTATTATTTAATGAAGTAAGTAGATTTGATCAATTAATGATAATAAATGGAGGAAAAGAAATATTTAAAATATTAGAAAAAAGAGGAGCATACATAATAGAAGGAGGAAGGTTAATAGTTCATATTTCTAACATTAGTGATTTATTTTATCAGTGTAATAATATAGATTGGAGTTTTTTAGAAGGGAGAAGTTTTGGAGTGAGAGTAAAAAGAATAAAAGATTATTGGAGGGAAGTTTCATCAGTAGAAGTAGAAAGAAAATTAGGTGGAATAATAAAAAAATGTACTAATTCTAAAGTAGATCTAGAGAGCCCAGAAGTTTGGATAAGAGGAATAATAACTAATGGAGGAATTTTCATTTATGAATGTAATTTTATGACTAATAGAAAAAAATTTGTTGAAAGAAGACCAAGAAAAAGAGCTTTTTTCCATCCAGGAGCTTTAGATGCCAAACTTTCTAGAGCTTTTGTAAATTTATGTAGAATTAAAAAGGGAGAAAAGTTTCTTGATCCTTTTTGTGGTACAGGTGGATTTTTAATAGAAGCAGAATTAATGGAATTAGAAGCTTATGGATCAGATATTGACTTAAGAATGATTAAAGGAGCTTATAGAAATTTAAAATATTATGGATTAGAAGCAAATTTAATATTAGCAGATGCAAGAAAATTACCAATAAATAAAGTTGATGGAATATCAACAGACCCTCCTTATGGTAGGGGGACTTCAACAAAAGGAAGAAGTATTAAAGAGATTATATCAAATTTCTTAGAAGAAGTGAAGGGAATTCTGAGAAAAAATAGATTTATGTGTATTGCTTCTCCTAGGGAAGTTAAAATTGAAGAAGAAGCAAGAAAAAAAGGTTATAAAGTTCATGAAATTCATATAATGAAAGTTCATAAGTCTCTTACAAGATCAATAATAGTTGTGGAGAATTATGAGTGTTAAAGTAGTTATACTAGGTTCAGCTGGTGGAATACCGACACCTGAAAGAAATCTTCCATCAATACTCATAAGTGTTGATGGTGAGATAATACTATTAGATTGTGGAGAAGGAACACAAAGACAAATGATGATAGCAGGATATAGTTTGTGTAAGAAAATGAAAATATTCATTACACATCTACATGGAGATCATATATTAGGAATACCTGGAATGCTTCAGAGTATGAGTTTACTAAATAGAGTACATCCACTTGAAATATATGGACCTAAGGGAATTAAAGAATTTATTTATAAAAATTTTGATATTTGTAAACCAAGCTTTGATATAATAGTAAATGAAATTTCAGAAGGAGAAATTTTTTCAAATAAAAAAATTAAAGTCATTGGAGCTTTAGCTGATCATTCTGAGGAGAATATTGCATATAGTATAACCATAGGAGCAAGTCTTGGAAAATTCTTACCAGAAAAAGCAAGAGAATTAGGCATTCCAGAGGGCCCATTATGGGGTTTATTAAAATCAGGTCATAGTATAAAATTAGAAAATGGTAGAATTGTAAAACCTGAAGAGGTCCTAGGAGAACCAAAGCCAGGAATTAAAATAGTATATAGTGGAGATACAAAATATTGTGAAAAAATTGTAGAAATTTCAAAAGAAGCTGATTTATTAATACATGAGGCAACATTTGCTTCAGATCTTTCTGATAGAGCTCATGAAGAAAAACATTCTACAGCAGAAGATGCCGCAAAGATAGCAAAATTAGCTAATGTTAAAAAATTAGTATTAACTCATATAAGTAGTAGATATAAAGATACAAAAATTCTTGAAGAAGAAGCAAGAAAAATTTTTGAAAATGTAGAAATTGCTGAAGATTTTAAAACCTATGATTTTAAAGTTTGAAGGGCTTTTTTAAAAGAGATTTTTGCTTCTTTTAATGTATTATTTTCAACTACACCATAAATTTTATCAAAAGATATATATGATTTTACTAATTTCCAATTGATATTTCCTTCACCAATTACTCTATGCTCATCTTCTATACCATAGTTATCATGAAGATGTACATGGATTATTTTATTATTAAGTTTTGATAAGAAAATTTCAAGTTGTGAAGTAGTATTAGCATGACCAACATCTAGTACTATATATGGAGAAATTCCTTCTTCTTCTAGTTCAAAAAACTCATTAACATTTTGAAGAAGACATCGAGTTCTTGCTGGCATATTTTCTATCGCTACTTTAAGTCCTAATTCCTCACCATAGTGCAATATTTCTTTTAATGATAAAATATTAAGATTTTTATTTATATTTGGTACAAAATTTTCTAATGGAGTTCTAAAGCCAGGATGAATTACATATATTTTAGCATTAATATTTCTTGCTTTTTCCATAGAATCTTTAATTATCTTTATTGCTAGTTTTCTTACTCTATCATTAGTAGCTGCAATATTAATATCAAGAATAGGACAATGAACTGTATATTCTATTTCAAAAGAATTACTTATATCATTAAGTAGATCAATTCTTCTTTTTGTTAATCTATCCCTCCAATCATCCATTATTTCTAATACATCAATTCCAGTATTTACAAGTTCATTTATTTTTTCAAAGGTTTTACCGATCGTACATAATGTTGAGATTCCAAGTGGCATAATTCATCAACAGGTATTCCACCTATGGTTTTTGTAGCAAGCCAATCTATTAATGATTTTGGATCATCAGTCCATATATAAAAACTTATTGGACCTAGTGGAGATTCCCTTTCAGGCTTACAAAAACTTACTTTCCCTATATAGGCTACTTGTTTATTCACATGAAAAGTTATAGTAGAACCTTCTAGTCCACTCATAATTATTTTTCTTGAGGCATCAAGAATTTTATCTCTTCTTAAAATTTCTCTTAATTTAGTAAGTAAAGAAATATCTCCTTCTTGAACTATATACTCAAAAATTCCTTCTTTTTCTTTAATATACTTATCTGAATTGGTTAAGTTCATAACTGCTTTTAATACTTTAGATTCATCTTCAGTTGGATTAATTCTTGTTCTAACAATTACTTTTACCTTCATTTATTTCCCTCTTAAAGAATTCTTTTGCAGCTTCTACTAATTCTTCTATAGTCCCTTCATTTACAAATACTTTATCTGCTAGGGCAATTACAGATCCTATACCTATACGCAATTCTGTCATATCTCTTTCTATAAAAGTTTTAAGATCTTTTGGATCATCTTCTCTATTCCTTTTAATAAGTCTATTGAATCTAGTTTTAGGTGATGCATGAACTGCTATTAAACATACTGATGCATTCTTCTTAAAATATTCTAATTCCTCTAAACTTCTTACTCCTTCTATAACAATAATTTTTTCATTTGAAATTTTCTTTAAACAACGCTTAGCTATTACATCCAATCCCTCTTCATTACGAAGTTTAATCATAAGTTCTCTTAGGGATTCTGGAGTTTGTTTTATATTTCTTGCTTTTGCTTCTTCTCTAATTATATCACCCATAACAATAACCTTTAAACCTAATGATTTTGCGGCTTCTGCTACTACTGATTTTCCTGCTCCTGGCATTCCAGTGATACAGAAAAGCTTAATCATATGAAAGAGAAAAATTATCTCACTAATATATTTGGTGATTATTATGGAAGTAATAAGAGCATTTATTGCTTTTGAAATAGATGAAAATATAAAAAATGAGATTATGAAAATTGAGAATAAAATTAAAGAAAATGAGATAGATGTAAAACTTGTTGAAAGAGAAAATCTTCATATTACTTTAAAATTTTTAGGAAATGTTGAAGGAAGACTATTAGAAAAAATCTTTAATATGTTAGATAATATTAAAGAGAAAAAATTTGAAATAAGTATAGAAGATATTGGTGCTTTTCCAAATGAAAAGTATATGAGAGTTTTATGGGTAGGGATAAAAGAGGGTAGGGAAAATATAATAAGAATTCAAAAAGAATTGGATAATAAGCTTTTACCATTAGGATTTAAAAAAGAAGAAGATTTTATTCCGCATATAACATTTGGTAGAATCAGATCTTTTAAAAATAAAGAAAAATTAATGAAGATTTTTGAAGAATACAGAGGATATTTCTTTGGAAAATGTATAATAGATAGATTAGTATTAAAAAAGAGTATTTTAACACCTCATGGTCCTATATACCATAATCTAAAAGAGGTGTTCTTTGATTAATGGAAGAAATATTAAAAGAAGTATTATCAAGAATAAAACCAAAAGATGAAGAAAGGAATAAAGTAAGACAAATATTTGAAGAAATAAAAAATAGAATAGAAGAAAAAGCAAAATCTCTTGGAATAAATGTTAGAGTGGAATTAGAAGGATCAGTTGCAAAAGATACATGGATTTCTACAGATAAAGATATTGATATATTTATTTTATTTCCTCATGGAACTGATAAGGAGAAGGCAAAAGAAATTGGTCTTGAAATTGCAAAATATGGTGCTGGAGAAAATTGGAAAATTGCTTATGCAGAACATCCATATATAAAAAAGAAAATAGATGAATATGAAGTAGACATAGTTCCAGGAATTGAAATTAAAGAAGGCGAAAGACCATTAACTGCAGTAGATAGAACGCCTCTACATACAAAATTTATAAAAAGTAAAATGAATGAAGAAATGAAAGATGAAGTTAGATTATTAAAGCAATTTATGAAAGGAATTGGTGTTTATGGTGCTGAATTAAAAATAGAAGGTTTTTCTGGTTATTTATGTGAATTACTTGTACTATATTATAAAAATTTTAAAAATGTAATAAAAAATGCAAGTAATTGGAGGCCAAAAACAATAATAGATTATATGAATTATTATAAAGATATTCCATGTGAAGAGATTTTTGATGCGCCACTGATAGTTATTGATCCCATTGATAGGAGAAGAAATGTAGCTGCAGCTGTTTCTCTTCAATCATATTCTATATTTGTAATGGCCTCAAAATTTTTCTTAGAAAAACCAAGTATAGAATTTTTCTTTCCTAGTAAATTAAATGTAAATTTAAATGATATTATTAATGAAATTAAAAAAAGAGAAATATCATTAGTAATGATAAAAATGAAATGCCCAAAAATTCCATCAGATATACTATGGGGTGAAATAAAAAAGACTATAAATAAATTTGTAAAGTTAATAGAAAATTATGATTTTGAAGTTATAGATTATAAATCATGGAGTGATGAAGAAAATAGAATAATATTTCTAATAGAAGTAGAAAAAAGAAAATTAAGAAGAGGAAAAATCCATCAAGGACCAAAAATTTGGTATGATGAAGATTTGAAAAAATTTTTAGATAAATATATTAATAATGAAAAAGTATTAGCTGGACCGTTTATAAAAAATGAGAGAATTTATGTTGAAATATTGAGAAAGTATAATGATATAAAAGACTTATTAATAAATGAAATTAAGAATTTAAAATTAAGTAAGGATATTATGAATGAAATAAATAAGGGATTTGAAGTTTATGTAGATGAAGAAATATTAAAAGAATGTGAAGGAATAGAAGATGAAATTTTTAGTTTCATAAGGAAGAAGCCTTTATGGTTGAAGTAATAAAAATAGAAGATGAAAGATTAAAAGTGATATTATCATATCCAATATTTAAAGAAGAATTTTATAATGAAGTATTGAGAGAATTAAGAGAAATGGGAATTAATGAGTTAATTTCTAGAGGAAGAGTAAACATAGGAAAAATTAATGTTATTGGAAAAGGCTGTACTAGCATAGTTGTACAGGGATTAAGGAATAATAATATTATTGCTTTAAAAATTTTAAGAGTAGATTCAAATAGAGAATCAGTATCAAGAGAAGGAAGAATTTTGAGTATTGTAAATAGAGAAGGAATAGGGCCTAAATTGATAGATTATAAAAATAAAGTAATTGCAATGGAGTATATAGAAGGAGAATATATATCTAATTGGTTGAGAAGAGAACAAGATAATTTAAAAATGCGTATGATTATAAAAGATTTATTAGAACAATGTTATAAATTAGATCTATTGGGAATATTTCATAAAGAATTATCAAATCCAAAAACACATATAATAATAAGAAATGAAGAAAAGCCAGTAATAATTGATTTTGAGACAATAAGTCTTGAAAGCAAAAATAGTAATCTATCATCAATTATTGGTTATTTATTTTTTAGTAATTCAAAAATATTAGAAAAAATTATAAAATGGGATAGTATAAAATTAAGAGAATTAGTAAGAGAATATAAAAAGACAAGATCTAATTATAATGAAATTTTAAGATTTTTAGGACTATAGCTTTTAGAAATATATTTTTATCTTTAGCAATATATAGTAAAATTGTGAGTTGGAAAGATTACTTAGAATTTATTGATAAAAGTTCATACTCTATTAAAAATTTAGCATTAGATTTAATTCCAAAAGAAGTTATATATGAAGAACAAAAAGTTAGTATTAAAAAATTAAATTATGAACTATATCCTTTTCAAAAAAAGATCTTAGATAAAATAAAAAATACTGCTCTTATTATAGGATTACCAACAGGTCTTGGTAAAACATATATTGCTGGAGCCTTTCTTCTAAGAGAAACTTTTAATGATCCTAAAAGGATATTATTTCTTACACCCTCTGTTCCACTTGGTGTTCAACAAACATTATTTTTAAGAAAAATGTTGAATATTGATAATGCATTTTTCATATCTGGAAATATTCCACCTGAAAAAAGAAAAAAATTAAAAGTTTGGAATGCAGGCTGTGTAGTTACAACCCCTCAAACATTTTACAATGATTTTTTATCTAATTATGAGGAAGAAATAGAATTTGCAAAATCTAATAATATAAATTTAAAAGATATTCTTGATTTTTTTAAATTTCCATTTGATATAATTATAGCTGATGAATGCCATAGCTATATAGGAGAAACTGATGGATATTCTGTATTATTTGTAGGAAAAGCCTATGGGAGTAAAATACTTGCATTAAGTGCAACACCACAACTTCATTCACAAAAAAGACTAGAAGAGCTAAAGAGAATATTTGAAAGTATAGAAGTTTTATCCATAGATGATCCAGAAATTAAATCATTTATTCCAAAAAGATCACTTATATTAGTAAGTGTAGATATTCCAGAAGATCTTCTTTCAATATATAAACAACTAGCAGATATAATTAAGGAGTATCGTAATAAAATAAAGGAAGAATATGGTATTGAGCATTTAAAAGAACATTGTAAAGAACATTCAGTTTGTATTACTTTTTTAGCATTAAAAATGATGAGGATGAGAATAGTAGAAGATGGAGCTAGTAGTGTTATTAATTACAATATATGGAAAATAAGAGAATTAAGAGAAATTTATGAAAAATATAAAGAATTAATAAAACGATCATTTAATCATAAATTTTCAATAGCTAAGGAAATATTAGACATGGAAAAATTTGAGAAAGCAATAATTTTTGTAGAATCTGTAGAAGCAGCAAAACAATTAGGAGTTATGTTACAAAAGGAGTATGGTATTGAGAATGTGGCAATACTTATAGGAAAAGAAGGTATGAATTTAGAACAACAAGCATCTGCTTTACTTCATTTTAGAGAGATTGCAAAAATATTAGTTACAACAAGTATTGGAGAAGAAGGTTTAGATATTCCATCAGCTGATTTAGAGATTTGGCTTGATCCACCAAGTAATCCAAAGAAATGGATACAAAGATTTGGAAGAGTCTTAAGAAAAGTAAATAAAAAAGAGATTGCAAAAACATATGTAATTATAAGTAAAAGAACTCATGAAAAAAGAAAATTACTAGGAGTAATGAGGAAAGTGGAAAAAATATATGGATTTACACAAGAATTAAAAGAATTCAATATTATGAAAAAAGGACAAATGAGGCTTACATATTATATGAGGTGAAATTATTGTCATATTATGCCTCTATATTAAGTGATGAGAGGCTTATAAGATTATTTGAATATTTAGTAAAAACAGGAAAAGATGTTCTTATACCAGAATATGATCCTAACCATGGTCATACATATAATGATATAATAGATATTGGAATTCCACATGATCATGTTTTTGAATTAATAAGTAAAATAATTACATTAGGATTAGGAAAAGCTGAATATTATGATCAAATATTAAGATGTCCTTATTGTAATAGTGAGCATATAAGAGTTTATTTTTATTGTCCATTTTGTAATTCTACTCAACTTTATAAAGAATTATTAATAGAGCATATAAGAGATGGAGTAATAGGACCAATTTCTAAGTTTAAATCCCAAAATGGTACATTAGTATGTCCAAGTTGTGGTAATAAGTTAATAACTGAAGGAAAGGATTATAGAGTAGTGGGAGTATGGTATAGATGTCTTGTATGTTATAGACAAACTGATTTACCAAAAATTATGTATCGATGTAGAATTTGTAAAAAAGAAGTTACTGCTCATGGCTTAGTGATTTCTTCTATATCAAAAATTATTATAAATAAATCAGCTCTTGAAGAATTTTCAAGACAACATTTAGCCATTAGACCAATTATTGAGGAATTAAAAGAAATGAAATTTTCAATAAACTCCCCAGGAACATTAATTGGAAAATCTGGAACTACTCACAAATTTGACATAATAGGAATTAATGATAAAGGGGAAATAATTGCTATAGACATATTAACAAGCACTGAGCCAATAAGCGAAACAACCATAATTAGTACTTTTGTTAAGGCATTAGATGTTAATGTAAAGAAATTAGTAATAATTGCTATACCAGCATTAACTGAAGGAGGGAAAAAACTTGCACAATCTTATGGTATAAATGTCTTGGAAGGAAAAACTATATCGGAAATTATTACTTCATTAAAATCTATTCTGATCTCCTCTTCACCCTAAAGGGGGTTCAGCTCCCATATAAATTCATATAATTTGATATTTTTCATTGCCTCATTCTCATTCCCCTGCATCCAGCTCGGGTTCTCATCGGGCTTGGGGGCTTTCAGGGCCACCCCAGGGACCCCACATCTTAAGTGTTTCGATACAAATTTCTTGTAGAGGTTTATTATTGCAATAACATCTCTATCACCTATGAAGTTGCATTTTCTACATCTCAATATTCTATTCCCATTATTGACTAGCTTATTACCACATATAGGACATTTTGAAGATGTCCCTCTGGGATTTATCTTAATTACTTTGAGATTTCTCTCT